>NZ_JBSSCZ010000002.1:0-151551 GCF_054060215.1 Thermostichus sp. OS-CIW-30
AGTAAGGGCACACGCAGTTCGCGGCGCAGATGCCGTCAACTGCTGCAACGGCTGTCTGGCAAGGAGAGGCGCTTTCAGGCGTGGGTCAATCATCGAATCTCCAAAGCTATTGTCTCTAGGGCAAAGACCACAAACAGCGCTATTGCCCTGGAAGACTTGACAGGGATACGGGAAAGGGTCAATCAACAGCCACGCAACAAAGCCGAGCGGCGCAGGGCCAACAGTTGGGCGTTCTACCAGCTCAGGATGTTTGTGGCCTACAAGGCTGCCATCGCCGGAGTGTCTGTAGTACTGGTCCCGCCTGCCTACACGTCGCAGACCTGCCACCGGTGTTTGCATATCCATCCCGACCCTGCGCAATCCTACCGCAATGGGAAGCAGTTTAAGTGTGGGCACTGTGGATGGGAAGGGGATGCGGACTGGAATGGGGCCAACATGATTGCCAAACTTGGGGCTGTCGTAAACCAGCCTAGAGGTCCGTGGTTGGCTTGCCAACTGCAGGGCTACCGTTCGCGCCAGCGGGCCGGAGGCCTTAAGCCCGCCCTGTACTGCGAAGTAGTCAGGGTCGGGTAGTTTACAAGTGACTTTAGCCGCCCGCAGCAGTGGGATGGAGTTTTTGCTCACGGATGAAGCTCCCCTGCTCTCGGTGGGGGGAGTGTCCCGTTATTTGAAATCGCTGCTGGCCGGGGATCCCTACTTGGTCAGGCTGTGGGTGAGCGGGACTGGCCTCGGGAAGCCTATGGGTACGAGTAGAGGAGAGCCATGAGCCGCCGCAAACGTGAGGAGCCGTGGCGCTATGAAGCAGCCATTGCCGAGGTGGAAACTTTGATTGCCCAGATTGAATCGGGGGAACTGGATCTGGCAGAAGTGGTGGAGCGCTTTCAACAGGCCGCCCAAACCCTGAAAACCTGCGCGGACTTTTTAGAGCAAAAGCGGCAGCAGGTGGAGATCATCATCGAGCAATTGGGCCAAGAGGAAGAAGACTCGCAGGCGTTCTAGGGATCCCACCTGATCATTCCCCCTGCACTGCTGTCGCCATTCTGCTTCACTATGGATGGTCGTTGGATGGTTGTCTTTATCCTTGCGCCCCCATGCCCGCAAAGATCCTCGATGGCAAAGCCTTAGCCGCCCGCTTGCAAGCGGAGATGGCCGCCCAAGTGCAAGCTTGGATACCTCAGGTGGGGCGTCCACCGGGATTGGCGGTGTTGCGGGTTGGAGAGGATCCCGCCAGTGCGGCTTACGTGCGTGGCAAAGAGCGGGCCTGTGAGCGGTTGGGCATTGCTTCTTTTGGCCGACATTTTTCCGCCCAAGACTCCCCTGCCCATTTGCTCGACACCATCGACCAACTCAATCAGGACGAGCGGGTGGATGGCATCCTCGTCCAACTGCCCCTGCCCCTCGGCTGGGATCCCATCCCCCCCCTTCTGGCCATCAATCCCGACAAAGATGTGGATGGACTCCATCCCCTCAACCTGGGCCGGCTGTTGCGCGGCGAGCCCGGCCTACGCAGTTGTACCCCCTTGGGCGTGATGCGCCTGTTGCAAGCAGAAGGGATCCCGATTGCAGGCCGAAAGGCAGTGGTGGTTGGTCGCAGCATCTTGGTGGGCAAGCCCTTGAGCTTGATGTTGTTGGCCGCCGATGCGACGGTCACCCTAGCCCACTCCCGCACCCCCGACTTGGCAGAAGTGACCCGCGCCGCCGACATTGTGGTGATGGCCGTGGGCCGCCCCCGCCTATTGAGGGCAGACATGGTGAAACCCGGCGCGGTGGTCATCGACGTTGGCATCAACCGCATCGAGACCCCCACCGGAGCCGAGCAATTGGTGGGAGATGTGGACTATGAAGCGGTCAAAGAGTTGGCCGCTGCCATCACGCCCGTACCGGGAGGCGTAGGGCCGATGACGGTAACGATGCTGCTGGCCAACACCCTACAGAGCTATAAACTGCGCAGCCACTTGTGTAGTCATTATTAAACAGGAATGAAACATTTCTGTTGCATTGTTCCCTAACTTCCCTCTCTCTCTGGGAGAAGAGCTGGGGTTGGTCGCGGCAGCGGCACAGAGCGCTTGGGGAGTGTCTCAATCTAGCTTGAAATGACTATGGTTTGGAGACTGTTCTCAAAATGTTCTGTTGCTTGGATCCTGATACATTTACGCTGAACACTGCTGAACATCACTGTTCAACTATGCAGCGATAGCATTCTGTTTGTTTCCAAACAGAATGGCGGTATCCCGCAAAGCTTTGAGTAGAATACCCAAAGCGCAGTTTCCGTGTCGTCTTACTACCAATTTTCTGCTTTGCTTTGGCTACCATGTTGGCAGACTCGAAAGTAAACAGAAAGATCAACTGGTAGTAATCCGTACTGAACATATTATACATTATTTTCAGTATAGTTGAGCTTATTATTGACTAGAGTCATGCTCCGCGCGCAGCTTGGACATTTGCAGCGGTCACCTCAAACTCCTCTGGGGCAACTTCTCCATTCCTCACTCTTCTGGGCCAAAGGGGGAGCACCCTAAGGCTGCAAGATCATCGACCAGGAGCCGCTCTCCCCATCCCAAAACGGGGCCAGAGACTCTCCCACCACATTGGGCCCCCAATAGCGGCGGGTTCCATCCAGGGCGAAAGCCACCACAATGTCTCCGGGGCCGATTTGCAGCGGTTCCTCTCCCAAGCTCAGCAGCAATCCCTCGCTCCCCCCCTCTCCAGGGGCAAAGTCCCAGTGGGCCGTTTCCGGATTGATCATCCGTTCGCCGCTGCGCATCAAGATCACCAGCCGAACCGGATGGGGCGTGCGATTGCCGACCCGAAAGGGTCCCGTACGGGCGGAGGTGGGGACAGCCTGGGGGGGCAAGGCAGGTTCTGAGTGCAGAACAGGGACAACATTCCCCTCAACAGAATCTTCCAAGGCTTCCAGCATCGGTTTCTCCAGAGTTTGTGCTCTCAATCCCTGCACAAGAACCCCTACCCCAACCAAAGCGACAGACAACACTAGGGATCCCTTGCCCCTCAAAGCTCTGTTCAGCAATGGGCCGCCGGCGAAAAAAGAGGCAACAGCCTGAGCGAATGAGCAGATCAAGACGCACATCGAGACCACTGCAAGCCAAAGTGATACGTGTCGAGTTAGACAAAAGGCATCAACTGCTGCCCTACCCCTGATAGACCAGCCATACGCGTACAGAGTTCCATCAGAGGATAACGCCCCCACCGTGCAGAACACGATCGTTCAGCTACGTTAACACGTCCATTCCTCTATTCCCTGTGCTTTGGAGGAACAAGGAATAAGGGATCCCCCACTCCAGACCAGGCTAAGCAAGTTTGGATCGCCTTCAGGGATTCACGGCCCGACGCTGCCACCCTTTGGAAGTGCGCTCGTACACCGTCCGCAATTGGGGATAGATCTGATCCCCCTTAAGCTGTAGGTGATCCACCTCCGTTGGCTCCAGCAGTAAAGCCACAAAGGTCTGCGGAGGCAGCAGATCTTTCTCTTTGGGCAACTCCTGGATAAAAGCCTCTGGCGGGGCGAGCGGCCCTTTGGGTTCCGGCCAAAACCAGAGGAGCCGTCCTTTTTCCGATATCTGTTGCCACAACTGCTGCCGCTGGCGCTGGGCTTGGGGATCCGGATGATCCGCGGCGATGGCCTCAAGGGTGCCAGCGATGCGGAATTGCTCGCGGGTTTTGCAGAAATACCAGCAGATCTGGGCTTGGGGGCAGTGGGCAATTTGTCGGATCTTCTCGCTGCGACTATCCACCGCCAATTGAATGCGGTCGGTATCGCCCAAAAACCCCCGGAAAACGACCGTGCGGTTGCGCGGATGCCCCTGGGGATCCACCGTGGCCAATTGCAAATACCGCACACTGGGATCGCTACGGTTACGGTGCAGTGCCGCCTGAATCAGCGCCCGCCAAGAGGGATCCGCAGTAGAATTGCCCTTCGGGTCTTTCATCCGTTTTTCGCAAGGTGCAAGCAAGCCGGGATTGGGGTTTTCTCTCCCTGACGCGATCAGCTAGGGGGTGGAGAAGCCTCAGATTGGGAGTCTCTGGAGAGCCCTGGTGAAGACTCCACACCGCTGATGCGACCAGAGCTGGGATCCGGCTCGGTTGGGCTGATGGGATGAAAGTGGTGCTCTACCCAGCCCTCCGGCGGCCCCTCAAACCGCTCCGGCACTGGCTGCTTCACCTGTAATCCCCGCAGCATCGCGTTGAGATAAGCACTATCCCAGGTAAAGAGGCGGCTTTCGCGGATTTTGTGCCACACCGAACGCGACATCAGCAACGTCCGCTCTACATCCTGGGCTCCCAGCTTCAGCAAGAACTCCTCCCGTTCCGGCTGGTAATCGGTGGAGGCCAAGGCCAGAGATTGCGGCGGATGAGCCTGAGTAAGCTGGGCCATCTTGGCCATGAGTTCGGGGTAAAGCCAAGTGTAGGCAGGGTGAACCGTAAGCTTGGCCACATGAGGTTGCTGCCCGGTGCGATCCAACTTCAAGTTGAAGTAGCCGATGGCGGTTTTGCGTTCGGGCTCGTAAACACACACTTCCACCCGCTCCGTCTGGCTAATGGCGCATTTGGCCTGCTCCAAAAGCCAATCCAGTGGGCTAGTGCGAAAATCGTTCACCTCACGGTCGTACACCTGGCGCACAGTGGCCGGCATGGATCCCGTATCCAGTTGGTAGATGGCATAGGCATCCCGGTTGGTCACCGGCACCAGGTTGGGCAATTTGGGCTCGTGCTGGCTGAGAGCTGCCAGAATATCGGCTGGAATCGACCAGTAGGTGATCTGAGCCAAGGGTTGGAAGCCGTTGCGCCGGTAGAGCGCCATTGCCCCTTTGTTGTGGATGTTCACCTCCAGGATCCAGGTGCGAGCTTCCCGAAAGTGCTCCATGCAGTGCTTGAGCAGCCGGGATCCCACCCCCTGTCGCTGGGCAGAGGGCGCCACTGCGATATGATCGACCCGCCAGGTGCTGCGGGAATGGTTGAAGGGAGAAACCTGAATCACTCCCTGAATCTTGCCCTCCAGCTCCGCCACATGCACTGTAAACATGTGCTGAAAGCGATTGGGAAACAGGGTCAGGGTTTTCAGGGGCCCATACCACTGGCGCAACCGCCGCACTTGGCGACGAATATCCACCGAGCGGCTGCTGTACTCTTCATCAAAGGCTTGCGCCAAAATCTCTTCCACAGCCTCCAGATCCCCCAGTTGGGCGGGGCGAATGATCAGGTCAGGGGCACCAATGGGGGCTTCGGCATCCGGGTCAGGTTTTGCTGTGGTGTTGTCCATGCCAATCGCAGGCGGGAGAATATTCAAAGCATAGCTCAGGCTCTCTTGCTTTTTCTAACCGGGAGGATCGTTCTGCAACAAAGCTTGAAAGCCTACAGACTGGCTTTCCCGTTATCGAGAAAGGCTTGGCCGCCAAGAAGGGCGTGAACTCAGCCTCCCGGTAGCTGCCCAACAGTGACGAACGGGAGAGCTGGCCCCCTACCCTGCTGGGGTCAATGCCGGGTCGCTCACGCCCCAGTGTCCAGCAAGGTCAAGTTGCTGAAGGTGAAGCGCTTCTCCACAGGGCCGGTTTCCGTCTCCGTCTGGATACGCCGCTCCGAGAGGATGTAATACTTGCCCACTTTTGTATACAGATCCTCGAATTGGCTGCGCCCGCCTTTTTGCTCGCCCGTTTGGGGATCGTGATAGACGGAATCGTAGCGGTGGGAAAGATAGCCTTCGCCGGTATCGTGGCTGCTGAAGGTGTGGATGGTAACCACCACTCCGTGGATATGCCGATGCACCATGGTAACCTGGTTATCGCGCACGTGGTAGCGATCCCCTTCGGCTTTGCCCCCCACCAGGATCTCTACTGTGCCATCGGGCAGGGTTTGGCCGTAACGGAAGGTGTTGTTCCCATGGGTCTCGTCGAAGCTGCGGCGCACCCGGTGAATGGCAATCTCCCAGAGTTGGTTGTGAATGGCTTTTCGAGCTTCCTCATCTTCTACGCCCGTAACGGTGGCCTTTAGGTCTGCCCCCACTCGCACCTGCCCAACGAATGTGCGCTCCCCATCCCAATAGGTGACCTCGGCGCTGTAGCCCGGGAAAGCGGGATCCCAGGTGTAGCGGTTTTCATAGGCGGCCCGAAACAACTCTTGGGCAGAGACTTGAGTGGCGATCATCGGCTGTCTCCTTCCTGTTTTCCTTGCAAGCACTTCCCCTGAGCATCCATCATACCGCCCCCTGCTGTTGGGCTGCCCCCCAGTTGCCTTCGCTGAGAGCCTGCATCTGGTGAACTGGCCTAGCCGCTCCCCTGTCCGCTGCTGCAGGATAGAAGCACAGCCATGGGAACTTCTTCCTCACACCCAATTTGGCTTGCGAGTTTAGCCGCTGCTGTGATCCCCAGAGTATTCTCTGAGAAGGGTTCGCCTATTTTTTGTGGGTGAGGAGGGAGATTGAAAGGTTTTGACAATCGCGTCAGCGGGGCGGATCCCCTAGAGCCTGGCCTGACGCCGCCCCAGACCGGCATGGCAACCGCGCCAGAGATGATGGGGCCAGTGCTGAAAATCATTGGCAAGCAGACCCTGAGTGGCCACATCCCTATTGGCGGGGCAAAAAACTCTGCCTTGGCGCTGATGGCCGGGGCCATCTTGGCTCCTGAGGCCTGTCGAATTCACAACGTGCCGCGTCTGCTGGACATTGAACGCATGGGGCAGATCCTGGCCACGCTGGGAGTTAAGGTTTCCCATGTTGGCAATACCCTGGACCTGGATGCCAGCTCCCTCAAAACCTCTCAAGCCCCTTATGAATTGGTCAGCCAGTTGCGGGCCAGCTTTTTCATCATAGGGCCTCTGTTGGCGCGGCTGGGGGTGGCCAGAGTTCCCCTGCCCGGTGGCTGTGCGATCGGGTCTCGTCCTGTGGATCTGCATGTGCGGGGTCTACAAGCCTTGGGGGCAACGGTCCAAATCGAGCATGGGGTGGTTCATGCCTATGCCCGTAAACTGTTGGGAACCCGTATTTACCTGGACTATCCCAGCGTCGGTGCCACCGAGACCTTGATGATGGCCGCTACGCTGGCGGATGGAGAAACGGTGATCGAGAACGCCGCCCAAGAGCCGGAGGTGGCGGATCTAGCCCGTTTTTGTCAAGCCATGGGGGCCCGCATTCGCGGTGTCGGCACCAATACGGTTGTGGTGGTAGGGGTGCCCCGCTTGCATGGAACAGAGTACACGGTCATTCCCGACCGCATCGAGGCCAGCACCTATCTCATTGCCGGGGCCATTACCCGCTCTCACCTCACGGTTGGCCCTGTTATTCCCGATCATCTGCGGGCGGTGATCGCCAAGTTGCAAGCCATGGGTCTGCGGGTGGAAGAAGAGGGCCCAAACCGGTTGCGCATTGCCCCAGCTCAACTGAGCTCAGGCTGGCTCTGTCAGGCAACCGATATTCAAACGCTGCCCTATCCCGGTTTCCCCACCGATGTGCAGGCGCCGATCATGGCTTTGGCCGCCTTGAGCGAGGGCAGTTGCACCATTGAGGAGACAGTGTTTGAAAACCGCATGCACCACATTCCCGAGCTGAATCGCATGGGAGCCGATATTCGCCTGAAGAACCGAGTGGCCCTGATCCGAGGGGTGCCGTCCCTTTCCGGCGCTCCGGTGGTGGCTACCGACCTGCGGGCGGGTGCGGCCCTGGTGTTGGCCGGTCTGGCGGCTGAAGGCTGCTCCACGATCCACGGATTGCACTACATCGACCGGGGCTACGAAGCCATTGATGAAAAGCTGCGCAGTGTCGGGGCCAAGGTGTACCGCAGCGAAAGCCCGACAGGGATCCCGCAATTGGGGAAATGAGCTGTTTCACTGCTGTCTGAAATTTGAAGATTTGAGGAAAGAACTGCTCCTCTCCCTGCTTATCGTCTGGCCCCAATGCTCGGTGACCGCTTGCCAGGTGAGCTTTCCAGCCGTTTCGCAAGTATCGAGTTGTCTGGTGACTCAACGCAGTCAGGTTGAGTATCGTAGGTCAGAGGTGGTGGGGAGGTAAAGCATGGGGATTCTGACAAGCAGCCAACGACGCTGGACAAGATGGGCTGCCGGTGTGCTGGCAGCAGGAGCGGCTCTGGGTGGAGCTGTCTGGGGCTTCTACACCTCATCCTGGGCAGAAACCGTAGAAGTGGCCTCTGCACGAGAAGGCAGGGATCCGACGCAACTGCCCCAAACTTCCACAACGGCCTTTCTGCGGGCCTACGCAGCGCTGCAAGCCGGCCAAGCGCAATCTGCCTTGAAGGATTTGCAAGGGCTGGAAGAGAGCCTGCCGGTTTTGAGGGAAGAGATTTGGAAGCTCAGGGCCCAAGCCTATGAACAGTTGCAGGATAAGGAAACAGCCCAAGGGATCTGGTGGCCCCAGATTTTGCAGGAATATCCCCACAGTCCTGTGGCCGCCTACGCCCTCTGGGGGATGGGCCAGGTGGATCGGCTGCGGCAGCAATTTCCCACCCACCCGCTGACCGGACGTGCCCTCAAGCATTTGCTAGAGCTGAACCCCGACCGCTATGACCTGCTGCGGGATTTGGCCCAACATCACCCGCAAACCCCTGGGCTAACGCCGTTGCTGGATCGCTGGCGGCAGGCTCAGGAGGGATCCCTCACGGCTTCCGACTGGCAGATCCTCGCCGATGCCTACTGGGAGCAACGGGAGTACGGCAAAGCTGCCCGGGCCTATGGACGTGCCCCCGCCACCTCTCAGAACCTCTACCGCTGGGGCCGCAGCCACCAGATCTCGCGGGAGTTTCCCCAGGCCAAAGCGGCTTACCAAGCGCTGCTGGCACAGTTTCCCGATGGGCCAGAGGCTTCTCTCACCCGCCGCCGTTTGGCGGAACTGAGCGACCTGCCGACGGCGATCGACTTGCTTCGACAGGTGGGATCCGGCTCAGATAAAGAAGCTCCAGAGGCGTTGCTTAGCCTCAGCCAGCTCTATGATCGCAACGCCAGCCCCCAATCGGCCCAGGCTACTCGGCAAGCCCTTTGGGATCGCTTTCCGGCCAGCGAAGCTGCGGCCAACGCCGCCTGGACGGTGGCCTGGAGCCAAGCACAAGCAGGCAATCTCAGCCAAGCCATCGCCCTGGCCCAACAGATCGGATCTGCTCAGCGGGACACGGAAATGGGGGCACAACTGCTCTACTGGGCGGGCAAATGGCGGGAACAGCAGGGGGATGTCGCTGCAGCTCGGCAGACCTATCGGCAGGTACTGCGTCAGTTTCCCCACACCTACTACGGCTGGCGGTCGGCAGTGCAACTGGGCTGGCCGGTGGGGGATTTCTACAGCGGGCGCAAAAGGGTTGAGGTGGATTTTCAGCCGGTGCGCCAACCGTTGCCGGGGGTCTCTGCAGTTACGCAAACCCTGCATTTGATGGGAGCCAGCCAACTGGCCTGGGAACGCTGGCAGGGCGAAACTCCCGTGCAGCGGGATCCCGGCCAGATGAGCGTTGCCGAGCGCTTTGTCACGGGCATTTTGCGCAACAGCGCCGGAGATCACCTGCGGGGCATTAACCAGGTGGCTGCTTTGCGCTTCAGCGAAGAGCCGGATCCCCTGCTGGAGACGTTGAGGCAGCGCCAAGATTTCTGGCAGGCCATCTATCCGCTGCACTACTATGCGGGCCCCGACAATTCCTGGAGCGGGGATCCCTACGCCCAACCCGGCTTGGCCCACTGGTCACGGCAATTTAACCTCAATCCCTTGATGGTGGCGGCTTTGATCCGGCAGGAATCCCGCTTTGAGCCAGAGATCGTCTCGGCCTCGGGGGCTTTGGGCTTGATGCAGGTGATGCCCGCTACTGGCCGCTGGATTGCCCAGCAGATCGGCCTGGCCCAGTACAGCCTCACCAACCCCGCCGACAATCTCTACCTGGGATCCTGGTACTTCGACTACACCCACCGCACTTACCAAGACAACACCTTGCTGGCCCTGGCCAGCTACAACGGTGGCCCCGGCAACGTGGCCAGATGGCTGAACCGCTTTGGCTTCGAGGATCCGGACGTGTTTGTGGAGCAGATCCCCTTCCCCGAAACCCGGGGCTATGTGAAGTCCGTGTTTGGCAACTACTGGAACTACTGGCAGCTCTACACCCAGGAGGGGCGCACTCTGGTCAGCCAGCGACTGCATAACCCCTCGTCTTCTTCATGACTTCCGGTTTTGTCGCGGGAGTGCTGCCGTAGAGGGAGCGGGCTTTTCCCCCGACAGAGCACAGTATTCTGTGAGAGTTACAGTGATTCCAAGGTTTACTTAACAGTGCCGTTCGCGCCGGCAGGACAGAGTTTTGGAGTTCTATGGTCTCTGGGTTTGAACAACAGGAGGGCGTTTGCGTTAGCAGCGCGGAGCACCATCAGGGGGCGGCAGAAAAGCAGACTGCCCGACAGGAATTGGCCGTGGATTTTATTCGCCATGGCATAGCCGAGGAACCCCGGCCAGAAGTCGAGGATGCCTTTCGGGCCCTTACAGACGAAGGTCGCAAGCGTTGCCGCAAGGTTGCCCGCCAGCTCAAGAACATGGGCTGGAGGTGGGATCTCCTGCTCACCAGTCCCTTGGTGAGGGCTCGACAGACCGCTGAGATCTTTTTGGACGAGAACCTGGCCGAAGCTGTGGAGGTGTTTGAGCCGCTGGCTCCGGGGGGCAGTTTTGCTGACCTGGTGCGCTGGCAAGCAGAGCGGGAACCTCTGGCGTCTTTGGCTCTGGTCGGTCACCAGCCGGATCTGAGCCTGTGGGTACAAGCGGCTGTTGGTCTAAACCCGGCCAACGCCCACGCGATCACCCTCAAAAAAGCGGGCCTAGCCCAAGTGCGCTTTGCCGAAGGCCGGATTGACTACCGCCAGGGATCCCTGACTTTGTTGCTCTCCCCCAAGGTGGTGCTGCGCTGAGAAGAAGCTGGCTCATCATGATAAACGCCCAACGAGTCGGCCAGAAGTTGTGCCCCTAGGTTCAGCGCTGAGAGGAGGTCAGCCGCTCTCCCAGCAATTGCACACAATAGGCCGCCAGCCCCAACCCCACCATGGCAAACATGAAGGCAATCAGGGAAACGGAACCGACCAGCAGGTAGCGCACCAGAATGCTGATTCCGCGGGCCAACGATCCAATCTCCACATCGATCGGCGGCAACTTGGCCAACATCGAGAGCAGCAGTTGAAAAAAACCGTAGCCCAGACTGACGGCGATGGCGGCCCCCAAGAGGGCACTGAAAGGGTTGGGGGATCCCTGGGGCGAGGCGGAAGACATGGGGCAGCACCGGAAAACTCACCTTTATTCTAGGCTGCAGGTACAATGTGGAAGTTTCTTTTCTTTCCGGCAAGCCTAGGGGTTATGGAGAGCGGATCGGGAGTGGGATCCCACTACGAAGTTTTGGGCGTTTCCGTGGCGGCGACGGCGGAGGAGATCAAGTCTGCCTACCGTCGTTTGGTCAAGTATCACCATCCCGATAGCCTGCTGGCCAAAAAAGATCGGGCCACCGCTGAGCGCATCCGCCAGATCAACGCTGCCTACGCGGTGCTCAAGGATCCCCAATCTCGCCGCGAATACGATCGGCAACTGCACTCCAGCCGCACCTCACCCTGCCCTCAGCCGAGGGGATCCCCCCGTGAAACCGTCAGCCACGAAGCCATCGCCCGTGCAGCCTGGATCCAACAGGTCTACACCCCCCTAAACCGAGTGTTGGGGCCCCTGCTGTCTTCCCTAGAGCCTCAGTTGCATGCTTTGGCGGCGGATCCCTTTGATCCCAACCTGTTGCAGTCTTTTGCTGACTATCTGGAAGAGTGTGCGCAGAAACTGGCCCAAGCCCAGCAGATCTTTGGCCGCCTCCCCAATCCCAGCAGCCTGGGGGGAGTGGCTTCTCGCCTCTACTACGCCCTCAACCACCTAGAGGACGCTCTAGAGGAGCTGCAGTATTTCCCCCTGAACTTCGACGACCGCCATCTGCACACCGGACAAGAGCTGTTTCGCCGGGCAGGGGGGCTGCGCCTGGAAGCTATGGAAGCTTACGCCAAGAGTTCACCCTAAGCCAGAGCGGGATCCCCCCCTGGGCAGAGAGGGGCGAGGATCATAGGGGATAGGGATGTACTGCACGGAAGGGCGGCCCATGGTGGCCTGTGGGTACAAGTCCATCAGGGCATAGATTTGGGGTGGCAACTCAGTAGAAATGGGCAGGCCCAGCCTTTGGGCTTCTTCGGCAGTGATCGGGTAGTCGTGGGTAACTTGTCCACTGGTTAGGTACTGGATGAGGGGCTCGATGCGTTCGGGGGCAATTTTGCGCTTGGGCACATCGTCCTTCAGGAGATCCCGCACGAAGTTCTGTACCTGTTGCATCGCTTTGCGGGCCAGATCTGCCAGGATCAAGGTTTGGTCATCGATTTCGGCAATGGGTTTATCCGCCACCACCTGCAGAATACTGGCGGCAGCATACCCCCCCAACTGTGGATCCACCGGCCCCAGGACTGCATTGGCATCCATGACGATTTCGTCGGCGGCCAGGGCCAGCATCGTCCCCCCCGACATGGCGTAGTGGGGCACAAACACTGTCACTTTGGCCGGATGGCGGATCAAGGCGCGGGCAATTTGCTCCGTAGCCAGCACCAGGCCACCGGGGGTATGCAAAATCAAATCAATCGGGGTATTGGGTGGAGTGAGGCGAATCGCCCGCAATACCTGCTCGGAGTCCTCGATGCTGATGTAGCGGGAAACCGGGATCCCCAAAAAACTGATCGACTCCTGGCGGTGAATGAGCAGAATCACCCGGCTGCCCCGCTTTTGCTCCAACTCCCGAATGGCCATCAAGCGCCGGAACTCTTGGGCACGACGGTTCAGCAGAGGTTGCAAAGAGCTGAAGATCAGGAAAATCCAGAACAGGCTGCCCCAGTCCACTTTCGCACCTCAAGTGGGATCCCTTTGCTTCCAGGATAGGGGATCCAAAATCTTCGGCGATCCCTGAGCCTCATGAGTTGGGTTCAGACGCCGCAAAAAGGCGATCCAAAGCCTGCAGCAAATCCGGTACGGAAGCTTGGTCAATCCAGGATCGAATATAAGCCTGCTGCTCCGCCAAGTTTTCAATGCGGCCCAACTTTTGCATGGCCAAGTAGCGGGTTTCTGCCTCGGCGCGATTGGTTTGCAAGTCCAGCCGCTGCTCCGGGGTCAGCGGATACTCTGTTTGGGCCAACAGGTGATCGGCCACCATCATGAACAGCAGAGGCCCCGCCAATTCCACCTGGGGCTCGGCTTCTGGCTCAGAATCAGCAACAGCGAGATCTTGGAGATCTTGAAAAAGATCCTGACCCAGTTGCAGCAGCTCCTCTGCTGAAGCCGCCCGCAGCACCGTCTCGGCAGCAGCCTGCAGCGGCTCTGGGGAAACCCTGTGGTGGATGGCCAATTCCGCCAGGGCCTGTTCCCATTGATCCCGTTGGGCTTGCACCACAGCCCGCTCTTCTGGGGAAAAGTCCAACCGCTCCAGCACCACCTCCAGAGCCACAGCCCCCACCAACAGGGGGGGGAAGCGCAGCACCGTAGAGGCAGATCCCGCCTGCTCCAAAAAGGCTTCCAAATCCGGGCCAGATCCCCTGTCCAGCAAGTCCTGCAAGTAGGCCAGCACCTCTTGGGGCGAGGTCAACCTGAGGATCCCTCGCACCTGTGCCCGCAAGTCTGCGGGGATCCCAAGGAGCTGCACCTGGGCTTCGGCCCGCGCCTGTGCTTCTGCGATCAACTCCGGCAAATCCGCCGTTGCCCGACCGGCCTGCAACAAAACCTGGCTAGAGTCCTGCAACAGGCTGGCCGCCTCCACAAACAGCAGCACCTGCGGGACTTGCAGCGTTGGCCAAACCATGCTAGCCAAGCTGTGGATCCGCAGGGGATCCCTCCGATTCTGGATTGGCTGGCGCAGCGGGGTGAGCTGAAGTGGGCTTGTGCCAGTGCAGACCGATCAGAGCATCGTACAAAAAGCCCCAAAACTCTCCCTTCTCCCAGATCCCCAGCGTTTGCTGGCAGTTGCGCGCGTCCAGCTCAGGTTTGGCTGCCCAGTAGGCTGCTTGGTATTTGTACCAGGGAACAGAAGGCCAGAGATGGTGGATCAGGTGATAGTTTTGCCCCAACAGCAGAATGTTGGTCAGCCATCCGGGATAGACGCGGGCATTGTACCACCGCTCTTGGGATTGAAAAGGGCGATGGGGCAGGTAGTCAAAAAACAAGCCCAGCAAGAACCCCATGATAAAGGCAGGGGGTAGCCAATAGTTCATGATGTAGTCGGTGTAGCCGAAGTAGCTGGCCAGACCAAAGGTCAGGATAACCACCAGCCGACTCAAGCCCCACTCCAGCAGATCCCAGCGACCTTTCCGCCAGAGCTGCCGCTTAAAGAAAAACACCTCATGGTAGAAAAACCGCGGCGCGATCAGCCACAGCGGCCCTCCCGTTGAGACATAGTGATCGGGATCGTCTTCAGGATGGTTGACGTGGGCGTGGTGCTGCATGTGTACCCGCTTAAAGACGGGATAGACAAAACCCTGCAACAGGGCAGAGCCGTGTCCGAGTGCCTCGTTCAGAAAGCGGTTGCGGTGGGCCGAGCCATGGGAAGCATCGTGAATCACCGTGCCCAGAACATAGAGGGCCACAAAATTGAGCCAGAACACCATCCATTTGGGCCAGTGCCAAAAGGCGTACCCGCCAAAGCAAGAGGCCGAAAGCACCACCGCAGCCAAAAACATCAGCAAGGTGGGATTCCAAAATTCCGAGGGTGGCCCCAACAGCTCACGAGGCAATGCGAAAGGTTTTTGGGCTGGTTCAGCAGTAGCAGCAACAGTCATCGGCAGCCATCCTTAGGTGCGCACAGTGCAGACAGAGAGGATGGGTCGAGGCAGCGCGTCCCAGTCATCACACCGAAAAGAGATCGAAGAGATAAGTTTGTTAACTTTCGTTAGTATACGGCAGAGACCTGCCCAGCTTCTCAGCCCAAGCCTTATTTTCCTCACAACCCCAGCCATGGGGGCACCTTCCTCTCCTGGCCAAGGATTCCTGAAGGATCCCGGCAACGGCAAACTGCCCCTGAAGCCAGAGAAAAGCCGTAGTGTGAGGTTTTGTTGCAATTCATGTGCAGATTGCGAGGGGATCCCAGCAGGAGGGGTAATCTAAGGGTCGGTTAACCTGAGCTGAGGATGGAAACCATGATGCCTGTTGTTGCGCTGTTGGCTCTGACCGCTCAAACCAGCCCCTGGTCCCCCCTGAACGCCGTGATCATTCTGCTCTGCACAGGGCTGGCTTACTTGAGCTTCAAATCCTCCTCTGGAGTGGCCTCAGAGACTGGGCCGGTACTGGGAATGACCTGGCCAGAAGTCATCGGGGTTGCCAGCTTTGGCCATTTGTTGGGAGTGGGGGTCGTTTTGGGCCTCTCTAACATTGGCGTTCTCTAGGTCGCCACTTCCTTTACATTTCTTGAACTTAGTCCGGATCCCTGCTGGATGATGTTAAGCTCTATTTTAATTCTGAAAGAAGCAGTTTCTTCAGCCGCATTTTCCCCTGAGGTTTGTTGCTATGTCAGCGATGGTGTTCCTGGCCAGTTTGCCGGAAGGCTATGAATTGTTTGACCCGCTGATCGACATTTTGCCGATCATCCCTGTTCTGTTTTTCCTGCTGGCTTTTGTCTGGCAAGCGGCAGTGGGCTTTAAGTAAAGCCATTGCTTTTACTGAGGTCGCAAAGGTCTCAAAGGCCTGGGTGGTCTGGAGAAAACTCAAGCAAACCTAAAGGGCTTCCCCCAGCTTATCTCCCAAGTTGGGGGCTCTTTGCTTTGCCCATTTATGGTCATTTCGATTCAAACTAGGACACTGCACCCACGCCTAAAACGTTAAATGCACCGTGCCAGAAGGCCTTTCAAGGACTCCGTCCCGCTAGCGCGAACAGTAGCTCAGGTGTCTTGCCCTGAACTGGAACGACTGTAAACGACTATAAAAACAACAAGCCGTCTCGCCACTGTCCACATGACTCCCAAAGGTGGGCCAGGGATCCGGCGCTATGGTTCGCGGTCGAGGACACCGGTAATCCAGAGAACCCCTGCCAAGCAGACAAAGTGGGCAAACGTCACGTTGATGTTGGCGGCCAGCAGCAGCACTCCTGTCACCTGGTTGGCCTGGGTGCGGGAAAACATGCGCGCCAACAGCTCGCCCACTTGGGCTTCCATACCAATCAAAGCAAGGAAGGCTCCAATGAGGCTGACATAGGTGACCAACTGCAACTGCTTGGGCAGATCCAATTGGCTTAGGGCATCAGCAGAAGCTGAGCGGCGCTCCGCGTGGAGCAAGTAGCGCCAGTTGAAAAATAGACCGGCTGCCAGGGTGAGCAATGTAAACAAGGTGAACCAGAAGGCGATGACAGCCCCCAGCGAGTCATCTCGATAGACGGTATTTTGGCCGATTAAAAAGCCAAACCACAGCAGCAGCGCCGTCGCCCCCAAGATCGCCTGGAACCAAAACCCGAAGCGACGAGTCATGCGCAAACGAGACTTCATCCGCTCGATAGCCGCCCGTACTGACGGCGACATGGGCTCGTTCATCTTTTTCCCCCGCTCGCCTGGATGAACACCAACGTTCGCTTCCAGCCTATCTTCATTCTCCGGCCCCAGTCACTTTTACCAGTCACTTTTATCGGACTGGCGGTCGGGGATCCTCGCTTTGCAGGCGGAGAATTTCGGCCTCAATGCGCTGTTGCAAAGCTTTGCCCTCTTCGGAGCGGATCAAGAGTGTAATGCGGTTGTAGTCGGGCACAGTCATGCCGTGGCGAGTGATGATCTCGGTCGCGGTGCGGATGAATTCTCGCCGGATTTGATCTTTGCTGGCCGGGTCGTTTGTGGCTTGGGAGCGCTTTTGGGCCTCTTGCCGGTGGGGCTCCATCTCCAAGACGATACGGGCGTACATTGTTACCTGCTCATCGCTCAACACCACAGAGGTGGTGGGGGTTTGAGCCACGGCCAGAGAGACAGTGAGCACAGGGATCCAAGTGCAAACCCAGATCAAACCCACCAGCCCTTTTTGGACCACGCTTTGGATTGGAAATGCCGTCCACCATCTCCGACTTGCTTTGCCTGACACCGCTGATGTCTCCCCACCCGCCAACTGTTGCTCAGGTTGCCTAGGGTTTTTGTGAGCTTTCGGCCCCACGCCGGTTCAACACTCTGATGAACCCCGCGGGCTTCGATCCTATCTGCTCCTCTCTGTGAAAGCCCAGGGCGTCGTCCACGCTGACAACTGAGCTTGCTTTTCCATTTGACCGAAAACTGGTCTTTAGGTTCCAGTTCCAGTCCCTTTCCAGCCTATCTGACCCCCAGAAGGGAGTGGCCTCTGGGATAATGGGGATGAATTGTTGGTTATTGCCCCTATGCATTTGGAACGTCGCCCGGTTTTCCCGTTTACGGCCATCGTCGGCCAAGAGGAGATGAAATTGGCCTTGCTCCTCAACGTGATCGACCCGCGCATTGGCGGGGTGCTGATCATGGGGGATCGCGGCACGGGCAAATCCACCACCATCCGCGCTTTGGCCGACCTGCTGCCCCAGATCGAGGTGGTGAAAGGGGATCCCTTCAACAGCCACCCGCGGCAGCGGGACTTGATGAGCGATCAAGTGTGGGAGCGCCTGCAGGCGGGAGAAACGCTGGAAAGCACTTGGATCCAGGTGCCGATGGTGGATCTGCCCTTGGGGGCAACGGAAGACCGGGTGTGTGGCACTCTCGACATTGAGCGGGCCTTGGCTCAGGGGGTGAAGGCTTTTGAGCCAGGGCTACTAGCCAAGGCCAATCGAGGCATCCTTTACGTGGATGAAGTCAATTTGCTGGATGACCACTTAGTGGATGTGTTGCTGGACGCGGCGGCCTCAGGCTGGAACACCGTGGAACGGGAGGGCATTTCCATTCGTCATCCGGCTCGGTTTGTGCTGGTGGGATCCGGCAACCCGGAAGAGGGGGAATTGCGGCCTCAACTGCTGGATCGCTTTGGCATGTTTGTCCAGATCGAAACGGTGCGAGATGCTGCCCTGCGGGTGCGGATCGTGGAGGAGCGCAGCCAGTTCGACGCCGATCCCCAGGCTTTTTTGGCCAAGTATGCCGATTCCCAGCAGCGCCTGCGGGAGCGCATCGAAAAAGCCCAACATCTTTTGCCCAACGTGGCAGTGGATCCCGACTTGCGCTTGAAGATCTCCGGAGTATGTGCGGCTTTGGAGGTGGATGGGCTGCGCGGAGACATTGTCACCAACCGGGCTGCCAAGGCCCTGGCAGCTCTAGAGGGGCGCAGTGAGGTCACCGTCGCCGATATCCGTCGGGTGATCAGCCTGTGTTTGCGTCACCGCCTGCGCAAGGATCCCTTGGAAACCATCGACTCGGGCTACAAGGTGGAAAAAGCCTTCAGCGAAGTGTTCCAGGTGAGCCTAGAGAGCGCCGCCTAGCCCTCACCCCCCAGCCCCTCTCCCAGGGGGAGAGGGGAGTAGGGTGGCTGCTAGCTTGTCGGCAATGGCGGCAATCCAGGTTTGCTCCTGCCGGCTGAAGCTGCGTGGGGTATCGCTCCCCAAAATCAAGCACCCTCGCTGGCCGATGGGCTGGCACAGCACGGCCTGGGATCCGGGGGGCAACAGGCCATCGAACTCGGCGCGGGCCGGGAACAGCTTGAGATCCACCAAATACACGGGCCGCCCCGTCTGCAAGACCCGCTGTAAAACGCTCTTGGGCTGAATGGAGGGCATCTGGCCGGGGTTGGCCAGGATCCCCCGTTGTAGGAGGGTTCGCCCACCCACCCAGATCACCACGGTGCGGGCGGCGGTGGTGCTGAGCAGGGTATGGGAGGCCCAAGCCAGCTCCAGTTTCTCGCTTTCGGAAAGATCGGGATGCCAATCACAGCCGGGGATCCCCTGCAGGGGGGCCGTTTGGGGTGGAAGAGGCTGGACCTGCTGCCACAGCAGGCCGGTCAGGATCAAAACGGCGCTGAGGAGGATCCCCAAGGCATCTGAACGGGACTGGCTGGTAAGCAATTCCGGCGTAAAGGCCAGTCGATTAATAACCAAAAGGACGCTGCCCAAAAGGCCGGTCACCAGAGGCAGCCGCCTCACCCAGCGATTGGGATCCCTGGGGGCTGGAGTGGGTTCAACCGTCAAGGCAGGCTAGGCATAACCTAGAGGAAGTAACGGGAGAGAAGGGAGAAGCTCTTTCCTCTCTGCTCCCTTGAAGATTAAAGAACTGAAGTTCAGTATAAAGCCAACTCAGAGACGGCTCCAAATGCCAAGGCGCTCCTGCTGGGCTTTTTCTTGTAGGCCACCGTAGTAGCTGTCGTACTTGATGTTGTGGCTGTAGGGGACGATACGGGCCAGGCCATTGCGCACCAACATGGCGTTCATCTGATGGCCTTCTAACCAGACATAGGCCTCCACCAAGCCCGTAGCATCTACGTTGCGCAGCAACTTATCCCCTTCCAGCTTGACGGTGCGGTAGAGGATGCGCTCCCGCATCAGTTCAATGGCTTGCTGGTAATAGGGGTTTTCTTCCGGGCTGAGACCCTCGATCCCGGCCAACCGGATTAGGCGCATCTTCTGTTCCCCTTCGATTTGCACCACTAGGGTGTCGCCGTTGACCACCCGCACCACAACCGCATCTGGGTAGCGATCGAAGCGGTGGTTGTCGAAGTAGAACGGGGTATCGGGAACGACCCGGGGCTCTCCAAACCCGTGGCTGGGAAGGACGGGTATGGCCAGAAGCAATCCCAATGCAGCAGAGCCGAGAGCAATACGCTGGAACATGACCTTAATTCCCCACTTTGGACGCAGCCCCCTCTTCTTTTCCCGCCGGGGAGTTTCCGGTGGCAACGCTCAAAGTGTAATGGTAGCGGCAACTCTCCAGAAAACAATCCCACCGCAGATTTGAATTGGCCAGCGGTAGATCCGCCGTTGGTTGGGTTGCCCAAGGCTCCCAGGCGACTGAGCCATTCCTGCTCGCTTTTCTTCAGTTCCCCGGCTCTCCCCGCAGTTGCTGGGCAAATTTGTCGGCGAACTTGTCGCTGTCGAAGCGAGCCTGCGCGTTTTGAATGGCTTGGTGAATGCGCCGCTCGGTCGCGTCCGTGGTGCGGAGCACTTTGCACCCATCTCGGGTGTGGGTATTCGGGGTATAGCCGGGCTGAGGGTAAAAGCTTGGAAGCCCTTCTCTACTCTAAGCCTTGAATCACGTTTTTCTTTCTGCTTCTCCCAAGGCGGCTCCGGCGGTCGTTGCCAAGGTATTAAAAGTTCCACGGCTCCTGCTCTCTTTGGGAGACATTCTGAACTCAAAAAGAGGCTCTGGGGTGGTTATTTGTAGAACCCAAGCTACTACGCGGGTACAGCGGGGCAAGTTTCCGGAGAGGTTATCAAGCGCTACACAGAGGCTCAGAAGACAGAGCAAGGGGGCGATTGAGTCCCTTTGGTCACACTCAAGGCTCATATCCATGCTGGCTTACAAGCTGAGGCAGTTTTGAGGGACGCTCTGTAGCTGCTGTCAACCTGCCGTGAACCTAGGACCGCTGAGATAAACGATGATAAAAACAGCAGCTGCTGTTAACCCTCCGGACTTCGAAGCCTAGGGATCCCCTCCATGACTTCCCAGATTCAGCCCTGCACACGCGAACAGATCTTGAATGGAATGGGCATCACCACCCTGTTTTCGGCTCTCATTGTGGGTCTCTGGATCTGGCTGGGATCCTCCTTTCCCGTGCCGTTTCGCTGGGATCCCCTGGCCTTGGCGTGGGGGGCAGGGCTGGGACTGGGGGTGGCTCTGCTCAGCGGGGGGGTTTACCGGTTCTGGCCGGCTTATCGTCGGGCAGCCACTGCCTACTTACACTGGGTGGCGGATCCCTTGCAGTGGGGAGACATCCTTTGGGTGGGCCTGCTGCCGGGCTGGAGCGAGGAATGGCTGTTTCGCGGCGTGTTGATGTCCCTGCTGGTGGCCAGCCCCTTAGGGTGGACAGGCGGGATCCTGCTGAGCGGCCTCTTGTTTGGCGCCTTGCATTGGCTGGGATGGCAAGGCTGGCCTTATGCCGTCTGGGCCGGTGGGGTTGGTATCCTCATGGGGATTGGCTTGTGGCTGTCGGGAAACCTGTTGGTCACCATTGTCGCCCACACCCTTGTCAACTGGATTGGGGTTTGTGCCTGGAAATGCTTTTTCTCTCAAGCGGAGCCCTGAAGGATGCAGTTTTCCTGCTCCCCTCTTCCCTTATGGGAAAGGGGTTGCCTGTAAGCAGCGCAGAACCTTGGGCAAGTGCCGCAAATTGAGCTTAACTTACTTGTCGATGCCTTCCTGTCAATGCCCCACCGAGATCTCCTACAACTAGTTTGGGGATCCTTCCCATGGCTGCGCGTGGGGCGATCTTTGCTGCTCGTCGGGCTGGTGGTGTACGGCTACCTGCTCTGGCTGGGCTGGTTTCAATCGGAGCGAATGATCTTTTTGCCTCGTCCCGCCAGCTATCGAGATGGGGATGCCATTCTCAAGCTCACGACCTCTGATGGGCTACAGATTTCAGCGGTACATTTGCCCAATCCCGCCGCTGCCTACACCCTCCTCTACAGCCATGGCAACGCCGAAGACTTGGGGGATATCCTGCCCCGCTTGGTGCACCTGCAGCAGGCTGGGTTTGCCGTCTTGGCCTACGACTACCGCGGTTACGGCACCAGCGAAGGGATC
Source organism: Thermostichus sp. OS-CIW-30 (assembly GCF_054060215.1). Classification (NCBI taxonomy): domain Bacteria; kingdom Bacillati; phylum Cyanobacteriota; class Cyanophyceae; order Thermostichales; family Thermostichaceae; genus Thermostichus; species Thermostichus sp. OS-CIW-30. Next base: position 21,676 of record NZ_JBSSCZ010000002.1, read on the forward strand.
CCTTCCGAGGCCGGCGCTTACAAAGATATCGAGGCCGCTTACACTTACCTAGTTGCCCAAGGGATCCCGCCGGAGCGGATCTTGGTCTATGGAAGATCAGTAGGGGGCGGGCCCTCGGTTTACCTGGCAGCGCAAAAACCAGTGGGCGGCCTGATCCTGGAATCTACTTTCGTGACTGCCTTCCGCGTCTTGACGCGCATCCCGCTGCTGCCCTTCGATCGCTTCGATAACCTCAGCCGCATTGCCAAGATCGATTGCCCGCTGCTGATTTTGCACGGCACCCATGATCGTTTGATCCCCTTTTGGCACGCTGAAACCCTTTATCAAGCAGCGAGGGATCCCAAACGCTTGGTGCCCATCGAGGGAGCCGATCACAACAACTTGCTGCAGGTGGCCAGAGAGCGCTATGTCACCATCCTGCACCAATTCGTAGCCGAGCTGGTGGATCCCCATGTCGTCTTCCCTCAGTAGCGGCTTAGGTGAGGACAATCTTAAAATCACCTGTAATCCGCTCGGAAAATCGGGGTTTATGTGGCAAGATCAAGAGGGATCGGATCGAAGGATTCGGATCCCTGTCTCACCGGATTGAACCCTTTTACGGAGGATCAAGAGCGTATGTCTCTCCGACTTGGCGATACTGCTCCCAATTTCACGCAAAAGTCCACCCACGGCGAAATTGACTTCTACTCTTGGGCTGGAGATAGCTGGGTGGTGCTGTTCTCTCACCCCGCCGATTACACGCCGGTCTGCACCACAGAGCTGGGCACCGTTGCCAAGCTGATGCCCGAATTTGAAAAGCGGGGTGTGAAGGTGATCGCCCTCAGTGTGGACGATGTGGACTCCCACGTCGGCTGGGTAAAAGACATCGAGGAAACCCAGAACACCACCCTGAACTATCCCATCTTGGCGGATGCAGACCGCAAGGTCTCTCAGCTCTACGACATGTTGGATCAAACCAACATCAACCAAGAAGGGCTGCCCCTGACGGTGCGCTCGGTGTTCATCATCGATCCCAACAAGAAGATACGCCTCATTCTTACCTACCCGGCCAGCACAGGCCGCAACTTCGACGAGCTCCTGCGGGTGATCGATGCCCTACAGCTGACGGATAAGTATAACGTTGTCACTCCCGCCGACTGGAAAGACGGTGACGATGTTATCATCCCGCCTTCGTTGAAAGATCCGGAATTGCTGAAAGAAAAGTTCCCGAAAGGCTACAAGGAAATTAAGCCTTATTTGCGGGTCACCCCTCAGCCCAACAAGTAGAAGTCTCAGCAATCGAACCTACTTTCGGCTGATCCCTTCTCTGCCGAAGCTGCGCTCCTCTTGATTTGGATCCCCGACCAGGGGATCCTTTTTTATTTCAAGCCAGATTGAGACACTTTCCCTTTGGGAGAGAGGAGTTAGGGATCCCTCATTTTGCAGTTGGGGAAAGTTTATTCTTCAAAGTTTATTCTTCGGGGAAAGAAGCCGCCTCTGCTGCTTTTTTGGCCAGCTCATCTACCGTGAAGTAGCGATGAAACTTATCGGTCACCCGCAACCAGGGGGAACGGCTGCCTTCTTTGCGATAGCGGGTCACAAAGCCTTTTTCCACCAACTCTGCCACGTGCTGATAAGCACCTTGGCCGCGCAACTCCACCAAATCGGCTTGCGAGAGCGGGCCACGCAGAATGATTGTAGCCAGGGTACGGGTAGCACCCACCCCAATTTCAGGGGGTAAAAGCTGGTTGGCCAGCTCCAAAAACGGCTCCCGCAACTGCAGGGCAAACCCTTCCCCCACCTGTAGGACTTCCAGGGCAGAATCGCGATGGGCATAGTCTTCCATTAATTCCAGCAGCGCATCGTAGGCTTCGTCGCGACTGCAATGGGCCAACTGGGCCAGGGCGGATAGCTCCAGGGGCTGCCCTTTTAAGTAGAGGATCGCTTCGATCTGATTTTTCAGGGCCAAGACACGCTCCCTCTGACCTTGCCTTTCCGCCAACAAGGGATGCGAAATCGACTTAAGAGAACGCGGGGCCATTGCAACAAGGGATCCGCTTAACTTGCTCCGTAGCATAGCAGCAGTTCTAGGCTGAGGGATCCCTTGGCCAAGCGGGCCGGATCCATCCTCGCCTTCGAGCTAGAACCCTACCCCTGATGCCACCACCATCACCACCACCGCTGCAAAGATAATCAAGGCGTAAAACTGGGCCTTGCCGCTCTCCAGGTATTTCATCGCCTCGCCGCTCACCATGGTCACCAAGCCCGTCAGGTTGACCACACCATCCACAATGCGGCTGTCCACCTCCAGCGCCTCCCGTGCCACGAAGCGGGTGCCCTGCACAAAGACTCGCTCATAGAGGTCGTCAATGTACCACTTGTTGAGGGAGAAGTAGTAGAGCGGCTGCAGGCTTTGGGGGAAGGTGCCCGGGTCGATGCGCTTTTGCCAGTAGATCAAGCTGGCCAAAGTGATGCCGATCAGCCCGATGCCCACGGAGCTACCCGCCATGATCAGAAACTCTGCCCAATCGAAATGGCCCGCCAGCACCTCCTGCCACTCTGCTGCCACCAGCGGTAAAATCGAGCCTGCCTCTGCCACAGACTCAGTCGGTGGGTGGATGAAAGCTTCAAAGAAGTTGGCAAAAGGGGTGCCCACCAGGCCAATCAGCACAGAAGGGACGGCCAGAGCCAACAGCGGGAAGGTCATCGACCAAGGGGACTCATGGGGCTCTGAGGCATGGGCATCTCCGTCGTGCAGGTTTTCCTGGGCTTCAGGATGGCTGCTGGGCTGGGGTTTTTCTTGAATGTTCATGGCTCCAGGGCCAAAGGCCGGTTGTTTCCCCGCAAAAACGTAGGCAAAAGCCGGCACAGGACGGCCCTGGCTGATGGCCACCTCCTGCCGCAGTCTCAGGTTGGTGCCGCGAAACTCCCCTTCGAAGGTGAGGAAGTAGATGCGGAACATGTAGAAGGCGGTGATCCCGGCGGTGAGGAAGCCCACCCCCCACAGAGCTGGGTTCCGTTCGAAAACAGCGCCCAAGATCTCGTCTTTAGACCAAAAGCCGGCGAAGGGCGGGATCCCACAAATGGCCAACGTGCCGATCAAAAACGTGATGGCCGTAACCGGCATGTATTTGCGCAACCCCCCCATCAGGCGCATGTCTTGGGCCAAAACCGGGTCATGGCCGACCACCGCTTCCATGCCGTGGATAACTGAGCCAGAGCACAAAAAGAGCATCGCCTTAAAGTAGGCGTGGGTCATCAGGTGAAACAGGCCCGCCCCATAGGCGCCGCACCCCATGGCCATGACCATGTAGCCCAGCTGGGAAATGGTGGAGTAGGCCAAGCCTTTTTTGATGTCGTTTTGGGTGATGGCAATGGTGGCCCCCAAGAAGGCTGTGCCCGCCCCCGTCCAGGCGATGATGTCCATGGCCGCCGGGATCCCTTCCAGCACCGGGAACATGCGGGCCAAGAGGAATACCCCAGCCGCCACCATCGTGGCTGCGTGGATGAGAGCGGAAATGGGCGTGGGGCCCTCCATGGCATCCGGCAACCACACATGCAGCGGGAACTGGGCCGACTTGGCCACCGGCCCCAAGAACACCAACACCGCAAACAGGGCAATCAAGCTGCTGCTCACCGCTCCGGCAGCCAACATCTCCTGCAAGTTGCGCCCGATCTCGTCAAACGCGAAGGTACCGGAAATCCAGTAAAAACCTAAGATGCCCAACAGCAGGCCGAAATCTCCCACCCGGTTGACCACAAACGCCTTTTGCGCTGCTTCTGCCGCTGCCTGCCGGTCGTGCCAAAAGCCGATGAGCAGGTAGGAGCACATCCCCACCAGCTCCCAGAAGATGTAGATCTGCACCAGGTTGGGGCTGACCACCAAGCCCAGCATCGAGGAGCTAAATAAGCTCAGGTAGGCGTAGAAACGCACATAGCCGGGATCGTGGGCCATGTAGCCGTCGGAGTAGATCTGCACCAAAAAGGCCACCGTGGTCACCACCACCAGCATCATGGCGCTCAGGTGATCCACGACAAAGCCCATATCCACCGAGAAGGATCCCGCCTGGGCCCAGGTGAGGGTTCTGAGGACGGTTTCGTGCCCTTGCACCTGGCTGACCAAAAGGGCAAAGGCATGAACCATCGCCGTCCCGGTCGCGAACACGCTCAAAAAGGCAGCCAAAGAGCGGTTGGCCCTTGTCCAGGCGTTGAACATCAGGATACCTAAGCCGAGGAGAAAGGCTGCCACCAAAGGATAGACGGGGATCAACCAGGCGTATGTGTAGATGAATTCCATGGGAAATGCTTCCGAATGCGTCCTCTCACAGCAACGAACCTGCTCTGCTAGCCCTGCAATTGGCCGGTGGGAGTGTCTGGTGGGCTGGCATTTGCTCAACTGCTTCTGCCATTGTAAACTTTTGCGACAGAGTGCGGATCCGGATCCCGAGCATCAAGTCCATCACAGCAGAGGCTTTTCCCAGAGATCAATCGGGATCCCCGCAGCTAAATCTGTAAATATCCTAAAGAAAATATCCTAAAGAATCGGCTCTGAGCCCAAGCTGACGGTCGCAAGCAAAAAGATGACAGGGATCCCTTGCGAGCGCTACAACGAAGGCTAGATCTACTGGCGGTCTGGAGAAACTACCCATGAGCTTGAACCTGGTGACCCTGGTGGGGCGAGCCGGCATGGATCCGGAGGTGCGCTACTTTGAGTCGGGCAGGGTGGTGTGTACCTTCAGCCTGGCGGTCAACCGATTCCGCAAAGGGGAAGACAAGCCTGATTGGTTTAACCTGGAGCTGTGGGGCCGCACTGCCGAGGTGGCCGGAGAGTATGTGCGCAAAGGCAGTCTTATCGGAGTAACGGGCAGCCTCAAGTTCGATCGCTGGAAAGACAAATCCACCGGAGAAGAGCGCCAGAGGCCCATCATCGCTGTAGATCGCCTAGAACTGCTGGGATCCCGTCAAGACCGCGACTCCAACCTGCCCCCCGAAGAGCCGTTTTGACCCGTTGGACTGGAGCTGGGCAACCTCAAGGTCCCGCTCCTTCCAAGCATCGCCTACAGGCCTGCACCACTGCTGTCAAATCCTGGCTGCACCAGGGATAGTCCAAGGGGGGTCGCCGGATCACCCACAGAGGGATCCCCAGTGTTTTGGCCACCGCCTGTTTGATCCCCAGCCCACCTGCTTCCCCAGAGGCTTTGCTGATCACCACCTGAGGGCTGAGCTGCTGCCAAAACTGCAGTTCCTGCTCCAAGCTGAGGGGTAAGCGCATCCCGATCACCCGCTCGACAGGGATCCCGGCTTGCACCGCTTGGGGAACCGATTCCGGCAGCACCCGTGCCCACAGTTGGCAGCGATCTTGCCAAGGTACAAACAGGGGCAGGGCCTTCACTCCCACCGTCAGCAGCACCCGCCGCCCCGCCAGCACCGCCTCTGTGAGCACCCCCTGCCAGTCCGGCACCACCTGGACCCAGGGATCCAGCTCCAGAGGAGGGCGTTCGTAGCGCAGGTAGGGGATCCTCAGTTGAGCCGTCACCTGGATGGCCAGTTGCGAGATTTGCTGGGCAAAAGGATGAGAGGCATCCACCACTACGCGGATCCGGCACTCTTGCAGGAATTGTTCCAGAGATGGCGGCGAAAATCGGGTGACCACCACCTGACCAGGCAAATCCTGATACAGTCTTCTGGCCCCTTCGGTGGTGACGGTTGCCACCCAAGGGATCCCCTGCCGGCTGAGGGCGTCGGCCAAGCTGCGGCTCTCGCTAGTGCCCCCGATCAAAGCCACTTCAACTGGACTACCAACTGAGCTCATGGTGTGTTGCCAAACTTTGACGCCCGTAGATACGATCAAGATCACCGGCTGGAGGCAATTGCTCATGATCGAGATGCATGTGGCTGGGATTGCGGTCGATGCCGTCAACCAAAACCCCATTGTCATCCTGCGCGATGGCAGTGAGCGTCGTGCCCTGCCCATTTGGGTGGGAAAAGCAGAGGCCAACGCCATTTTGCAGGCCCTGGACGACCAAAAGCCACTGCGCCCCATGACCCATGATCTCATCCTCAATTCCTGGAAGACGTGGGGGATCAAGCTGGAGCGAGTCATCATTCACGCGTTGCTGGATAACACCTTCTACGCGGTGCTCGTCACCGTGAATGGTGACAAAAAACAAGAGATCGACTGCCGCCCCAGCGACGCCATTGCCCTCGCCCTGCGGGCCCATGTTCCCATCTGGACGGTGGAAGAGGTCATTGCGGAAGCCTCGATCCCCATGAACCAGGATGCCGACGAGGCGGAGCGGGAGGCCTTTCGCAAGTTTGTAGAGAATGTAACCCCCAGAGACTTTATCCGCAGCTACCCCATGACCGACCATCCCACCGAAGCCGACAGTTAAGCAGCTAAGGCGGATCCCACCCCCAGGGATCCCGGCAGACAGGCCATGCCCCAGGTTGCCAGGTTAACGGTCTATCCCATCAAGTCCCTGGATGGGATCCCTCTGTCTGAGGTGAGGCTGACGGCAGGGGGGACTTTGGAGGGGGATCGGCGCTACGCCCTGGTGGATGCGGAGGGGAAGCGGGTGAACGGCAAACGCCATGCTGCAGTCCACCGCCTGCGGGCCCGGTTTGATCCCCAGTTGGGCCAGGTGCAGTTGTGGGGGGATGGCAAGGCGGCTCAGTTTGACCTGCAGCAGCAGCGGGATGCTTTGCAGACTTGGCTCAGCGATTGGTTCGGTTTTCCGGTGCAACTGCTGGAGGAGCCTCTCAGGGGGTTTCCAGACGATCCCTATGCCGACGGCCCCACCCTGATCAGCACAGCCACTCTGGAGACGGTGGCCGGTTGGTTCCCCAACTTGACCCTGGAAGCGGTTCGGCAGCGCTTTCGCATGAATATCGAGCTGTCGGATTGCTCTGCCTTTTGGGAGGATCGTCTCTTTGCCCGCGCAGATCAAGGGGTGCGCTTTCGCATTGGGGAAGTGGAGCTGCTGGGCCTCAACCCCTGCGCCCGCTGTGTGGTGCCCAGCCGGGATCCCCTGTGCGGAGATGCCTATCCCGGTTTTCAAAAGCACTTCGTAGCGCAACGGCAGAAAACCTTGCCACCCTGGGCCGAAGCCAGCCGCTTTGACCATTTCTATCGCCTTGGAATCAATACGTGGATCCCGAGAACGGAGACGGGCAAGCACCTGAGGGTTGGGGATCCCGTCGAAATCCTCGGGGTTGAACCCCTCAGCCTCTACCCTGAGCTGAGTCGAATCCCAGGTTAGTTTCCGACCTACAATCAAGCTAGAGCAGCTCTTTTGGCTTGACCAAGCTATGCAAACCCTGGATCGGCCCAACGCCCCCACCCAGCAGCCCTACCCAGAACCGGTCTATCCCCGTCGCCCCACCCGTACGGTGGCCGTAGCCGATGTGTTGATCGGCAGCCAGCACCCGGTGGTGGTACAGTCCATGATTAACGAGGACACCCTCGACGTCGACGCGGCAGTGGCCGGGATCCGCCGTCTGCACGAGGCGGGCTCAGAGATTGTGCGGGTTACCGTTCCCAGCATGGCCCATGCCAAGGCGATGGAGGCAATTCGGGAGAAGCTGATCCAAACCTACAAGCCGGTGCCTTTGGTAGCCGATGTCCATCACAACGGCATCAAGATCGCCCTGGAGGTGGCCAAATACGTGGACAAGGTGCGCATCAATCCAGGGTTGTTCGTCTTTGAAAAACCTCAGCCCGGTCGCACAGAATATACCCAGGCGGAATTTGAGGCCATTCGTAACAAAATCCGGGAAACCTTCACCCCCCTTGTCCAGACCCTCAAAGCCCAGAACAAAGCCCTGCGCATCGGGGTAAATCATGGATCCCTGGCAGAGCGGATGCTCTTCACCTACGGGGATACGCCTGAGGGCATGGTGGAGTCGGCCCTGGAATTTGCCCAAATCTGCGCCGAGCAAGACTTTCACAATGTGGTGCTTTCCTTCAAGGCCTCCCGCCCGCAGGTCATGTTGGCGGCCTACCGGCTGGCAGCCCGTCGCTTCGATGCCCTGGGCCTGAATTACCCCTTCCACTTAGGTGTCACCGAGGCGGGCGATGGAGAATATGGGCGCATCAAGTCGGCGGTGGGGATCGGAACCCTCTTGGCTGAAGGGATCGGCGACACGATTCGGGTTTCTCTCACGGAAGCGCCAGAGAAGGAGATCCCGGTGGCCTACGGCATTTTGCAAGCTCTGAACCTGCGCAAAACCATGGTGGAGTATGTGGCTTGCCCTTCCTGTGGCCGCACCCTCTTCAATTTGGAGGAGGTGCTGCAGAAGGTGCGCGCCGCAACCCAGCACCTGGTGGGGCTGGACATTGCCGTCATGGGCTGCATTGTCAATGGGCCGGGAGAGATGGCCGACGCCGACTACGGCTACGTGGGCAAGACGCCGGGGGTGATCTCTCTCTACCGCGGCAAAGAGGAAGTGAAAAGGGTGCCGGAATCGGAAGGCGTGCAGGCGCTGATCGATCTGATCAAAGCCGATGGGCGCTGGGTGGATCCCCCTTCTTCCCATTAACTCTGCTTCCCCCTCAAGAGGCGACCTGCCCAGCCATCCTGCCGCGCTCTTGCTTCGCTCAGAAACTGGCTAGTGGCGTTTGCCACGCAGGGCTTTGGCGCGGTTGTTCACCTGTCTTACAAATAGAGGCAGCAGGTGCGCCTGGATATATTCAAACGCTGCTTGTAGACCTTCTTTTTCGTAAACCAGGCCGATTTCCGCCTCAACCTGCGTGGGATCCCTGAAGGCCGACAAAAATTGATTGGAGGTCAGCCAAGTGAAGAGTTCTGCGCGATTCAAGTCACAACTGGGCGGGGAAGGCACTTGCCAGTCTTGAGGTGGCCCAAGCAGCCACTGCCGGGCAAACAAGCTCAACACCGCATCCCCCAGCCAAGCCTTGTCGCGACGGGATCCCTCGTCCAACTGGGCCACCTGCTGTCTGATGGTCTGGCCGGTCGAGGAGAAATGGGATCCTGTCAGCATGGAAGTGGGAAGTGTGCAAGAACTGGCAGCAGACAAGCCCGGCGGCGAAGCGCCCCTGCCTCATTTTAAGATAGGGTCTGGCCCGTTGCAGATGGAGTGTGGCATTGTGAGGATCCTTGGAGCATGTTGTTGGAGCTAACCCCAGAAGAATGCGAATCGGTGATTCCGGTGGTGCCAACGCGCCTTCAGTATGCGGCTTACTGGAGCGATGCCCTCAAGAGCACGGGCCGCATCATCACGGCCATTTTGGTGGGCGTGGCGCTGCTGGTTCTCTCTCGCGCTTTTGGCGAGGGATCCTTTCTGGGGGCGATCTCCTTTCTGGTCGGGATTCTCTCGTTGCTCTATCCCTTCCTGTGGGGGCCGCTCTATACCATCTCCCGCCGTCAGCTAGCCTTTCGCGAGATTCCCTATGGGGGATTGTTTTTTGGGCAGGTGTTGCGCACTCGCCGCTACGAGGTGGTGGTGGAAGAGCGAGAAAAGCTGGATGAAGATGGCAACTTCTACATTGAAGAGGTGCGGGAGCGCCAGTTTGAGATGGAAATTGGCGATGAGACCGGAGTCGTCTATCGTGTGCGGGCCAAGGACGATCCCCGCTACAGGCGAATTGTCAAAAAGCAATCGGTGCTCGGGTTGGTGAAAGCCTATTCCCGCGATTTGCAGCGCCGGCCCACCTTGAGCGAGGTCTATGTGGTCAAGCTGGGGGAGTGGGTGGGAGATGTCTCCTATCTGGATCGGGAGGCTTTTTTGGATATGGCAGATGAGCTGTTGGAGCTACAGGCCCAAGGACAAGCTTGATCCCCTGGATCCCTGGTGTTCTCTGGGATGGAGGGGAAGGGATCCCTGCCTTTTTATTCTGAAACCTAAACGGCTGCCTATCCGGGAGCGCCGCTTTTAACGCTGGGTTAGCCGCATTATTGTACTGGCCAGGGGTAGGGTTGGGTAGTTTACTGTGGACTGGCGGGAGCTTTAAACTGAGGGCTGTAAGCCAAAAACAACTGCCATGGGCGATCCTCTCACCCCCCAAGTTAGCGAGCGCATCTGCAAGCACATGAACGAAGATCATGCCGATGCAATAGCCCTCTACGCCAGGGTCTTTGGCCAGGTGGAAGGAGTTACCCAAGCCCGCATGCAGGCCATTGACCCGGAAGGGATGGACTTGCGGGTGCAGGTCGACGGGGCCGTACAAACGCTGCGGATCCGCTTCGACCACCCCCTGCGGGACTCCGAGGACGCCCATCAAACCTTAATTGCCATGGTGAAGCAGGCTCGCGCTCAAGTTAAACAGGCTACAAAGTGATGAGAGATACAGTTGAGGCTTAGCTGGCCTGCTGTAGGAGCAGATCCAACTGGCCGCGAGCCTCTAGCGCGTAAAGATCGTCGCAGCCGCCGATATGCTGGTCGTTGATGAAAATTTGCGGCACCGAACGGCGGCCGTTGGCCCGCTTGGCCATTTCCGCCCGTGCTGCCTCGTCTCCATCGATGGCGTACTCGATATACTTCACGCCTTTGCGATCCAGCAGTTGCTTAGCCCGGATGCAGAAGGGACAAAAACGCCAGGTGTAAATCTCAACAGTCATAAGAAAACAACAAACGCTTTTACATAGCTTAACATTTTCACGGAGCCGGGATCCCTTTCCTTGCAAACCTGGGGTTTTCTGCCTCCCATGGTCTAGTTGGCTTCCTTCCAATTGTGGCCAATTTGGATATCCACCACCAGCGGTATGGAGAGGGGCACTGCTCCTTCCATTTCCCTTTGGATCAGCGGTTTTAGGGCCTGCCATTCCGAGGGATCCACCTCAAACACCAGCTCATCATGCACTTGCAGGAGCAAGCGGGAACGAAAGTTCTGCAGCTTTTGCCGCAGGCGCACCATTGCTACTTTGATAATGTCCGAGGCGGATCCCTGAATGGGAGCATTCACAGCTGCCCGTAATTCCGCTTGTTTGCGATGGCCTGTCAGACGAGACAAATTGGGAAAATAGCGACGGCGACCCAAGATCGTTTCTACATAGCCATGCTTTTCCACAAAGGCTTCAGTGGAGCGCAGATAGGCAAAAATGCCGGCGTAGCGCTCGTTAAATCGCTGTAAAAATTGCTTGGCTTCCGACAAAGAAACCCCCGCAGTGCGGGCAAAGCGCTGTGCCCCCATGCCGTAGATCACCCCATAGTTAATCGTCTTGGCCAGGCGACGTTCTTCGCTGGTTATTTCTTGTTTTTCCAGGAGCAGGCGGGCGGTCAGGGTATGCACATCTTCCCCTGAGCGAAAGCCTTCCAGCAAGGCAGGTTCTTGGCTGAGGTGGGCCAAAATGCGCAGCTCAATTTGAGAGTAATCTGCTGCCGTCAATAGCCATCCCTCTTGGGGAATAAAAGCTTGTCGAATCCGGCGACTGAACTCGGTGCGAATGGGAATATTTTGCAAGTTGGGGTTTGAGGAGCTGAGCCTGCCGGTGGCAGTAACGGTTTGGTTAAAGTCGGTGTGGACTCTGCCGGTATCGCTTCTTACCAGGGCAGGCAGAGCATCCACATAGGTCGATTTCAGCTTGGCCAAGGTGCGGTATTGCACGATGGTTTCGATGAGAGGATGATCCCCCTCTAGCTTTTCTAAAACTGAGGCATCAGTGGAATAGCCAGTAGCCGTTTTGCGGGTTTTGCGAATGTCCAATTTCAGCTTTTCAAAGAGCAGGGATCCCAGTTGCTTGGGAGAATTGAGGTTAAAGGTTTCTCCAGCCTGGGCATAAGCTTTCTGCTCCAAACTTTGCAGCTCTTGTTCCAGCTCTTGGGAAAATTGCCTCAGAAACTCGGTATCAACGCGAATGCCGATCCACTCCATCTCTTCCAAAACTTGGGCCAAGGGCAGCTCGACTTGAATAAAAAGATCCCACAGGCGTGGATCGGTTTTCTGCAGCTTTTCGGTGAGGATTGGCACCAGACGATAGGCACAATAGGCGTCGGTTCCACAGTATTCTGCAACTTTGGAAATCGGGATATCGGCAATGGACTGTTCCTTGCCCAGCAACTTTTTGTAGCTGGTGGTCGGCAAATTCAAATGGGTGGCTGCCAAATCGGCCAAGTTGTGGCTGGCTTCTGGATCCAAAACGTAGCTGGCCAACATGGGATCAAACTGGATCCCTTGCAGGCGGATCCCGTGGGCGCGGAAAATGCTCAGGTCGTACTTACAGTTTTGTAGGCTTTTGGGTCGGTTGGGATCTTCCCAAAGGGGTTGCAGGCTTTGTTTCACCAGCTCCCAATCCAGGTTGGATCCCTGGCGGTGGCCGATGGGCAAGTAGGCGATATCTCCCTCTGACCAACAACAGCCGATCCCCACCAATTGGGCATCCCGTGGATCTAGACTGGTGGTTTCAGTATCCCAAGCTACAATCCCTGGGCAGGCCAGCAGCTCTTGCCGCAAAAGCTCCAGTTGCTCCGGCGTATCGATGATGCGCACCGCCGGCAGAGAAGGGACGGGATCGAGGGCAAAATCAAACCACAGGGCTTCGTCAGGAGCGTTTGCGGGATCCCCGGTGGGATTAAAAGCGCCAACCACCTCTGCCTCGGTTGGGATCCCCCCCAAAGCCGTTTGTATTTTGCGCACTTGGGCGATGAAGCTGTGAAACTCCAATTTTTCCAGCAGCGGCAGCAATTCTGCTTGATCAAACCCGGTTAATTTCATGCTCTCCCAGTCGGGAGAAAGAGGAACGTCGCATTTGATCCGAGCCATAAATTGCGAGTGATGGGCCGCCGGGATCCCTTCTTTGAGGTATTGCTGGACTTTTCCTTGGATCTCGTCCAGGTGGTCGAAAATTTCATCCAAACTGCCGTAGCGCTCCAGCAGCTCCACAGCTCGCTTGGGGCCGATCCCTTTCACCCCGGGAATGTTGTCGGAAGGGTCGCCACAGAGGGCCTTATAATCCACCACCTGCCAAGGCCAGATGCCCAATTTTTCTTTCACTTGTTCGGGGCCAAACTCGCTGATGCGATCTTTGCTGTTGAGGTGCAAAACCCGAACTCTTCCATCGGTATCGATCAACTGGAACAGATCTTGATCGCCACTTAAGATCTGCACCCGGTAATCTTGGGGGGCTAGCCTACTGAGGGTGCCCAAAATGTCATCGGCTTCAAAACCAGGCACCACCAAAATCGGGATGCGTAGTGCCGTCAACACCTGCTTCAGGTTCTCCACATCTTCGATAAACTCCGGTGGCGTTTCCGGGCGGCCTGATTTGTAGGTTTCGTCGGCCTCGTGGCGAAAAGTGGGCTGCCGTGTATCAAAGGCAACGGCTACATGGGTAGGGGTGTATTTGTCCAAGACTTCTAACAGCGATTTCAAAAAGCCAAAGCTGACGCTGGTGGGGATCCCAGTGGAAGTGCGCAACCCCCCCTCGCGGCTGTAGGCAAAGGCGTAGAAGGAGCGGTAAGCCAAAGAGTGACCATCCACCAGCAGCAGTGTTGGAGTTTGCCAAGCCATCAGCTGATACCTTGAGGGTGAATCTAGCCTATCGGATCTGGGCTATGGGCAGAAGGGATCCCACATCCATCATCGGCCTCAAGAACTCAGCAAGAGCGCCCGGCGGTCAACAGGACGGGATTCCAATTCCAACTTCTGTGACCCGGCTACGGCAAGATCCAAAAAGCCATCGATAGGCCCGCCACCCCTGTCTGTTTTGTTAGCTACAATGCTCATGCCCATTTTTTCAATTGGTTGGCTCAATCGGCAATACCTAAATTTGTTACCCAGTTGATCACCCAAAGCATTGCCCTCTGGTTCTGGACAAAATACAGCCCACCACAATGCTCTTCTCTTCTCGGCAAATCCTGCCCCCATCTCTCTACCCACCCCTGCATTGGGGCCTCAAGACCCTCTTTCCCGACGGCCTGTGGGAGTTGCCGGCAGATCCCCATACCCAGCGGGTGGCTCTGACCTTTGACGATGGCCCTCACCCTGAGTACACCCCTGCTTTGTTGCAGGTTTTGATGGATTTTCAGGTGCCGGCCACGTTTTTTGTGTTGGGAGAACGGGTGCAGCGCTGGCCCCACCTGGCCCGTCAGATCCGCCAACAAGGCCACCGCATTGGCCTTCACGGCTGGCAGCATCGCCCTTTTACCGAGCTTGCCCCTGGAGAGCTTTATCAGAGCCTGAAGCGCAGCCAAGCTGCCCTGGTGGCTGCCTGTGGCGGGATCCCTGACGATTATCGGGCTGTGCGCCCGCCCAATGGCTTGTTTTGGCCGCAGACGCTTGCGGATTTGCGCCGTTGGGGCTTTTGTCCGGTGATGTGGAGCGTGGTGCCTGAGGATTGGCTGATCCCACCGGTATCGGTGGTAGTGGAGCGGGTGCTGGCCCAGGTGCGGCCTGGCTCCTTAATCGTGCTGCACGATGGGGTACAAGGAGGAGCCCAAGTGGTTGAGGTAACGCGGCAGTTGATCCCAACTTTGAAGAAGCGGGGATTTGAATTTGTCCACTTGCCGGATCCCTGAGATCTTTCCAGTCAGGGAGAAAGTTAAATACAGTAGAGGCACGCACAAGCAGGAGGGTCAGGCCATGGGCGCACGCAAGATTATCTACGGCATTTTTGGGCAACGGGCCGGCAGCGTCATCGTCGGAACTTGGAACTGGCTGTGGGGGATCCCGGTGGAGAAAGGCGGCACAGGAGCGGTGATGGTGGCGGAAGAATCCCTACGCACGATGCAGGAGACGGTTCAGCGTCTCACGGAAGCCGTTGCCACCCAAGTAGCCGCCTATCAGCGGGCTGAGCAGAAGTACATGCAAAAGGTGCGGGAGTACCAGGCCCTGGAGAACAAAGCTCGCCTGGCCGCCCAACGGGGCGATCAAGAGGCTGCCCGCCTGGCTATGTCCCAAGCGCTGCAAATTGAGGCCATTCTCGGCCCCCTTAAGGAGAACGTGGAAACTGCCGAGCGCTACGTCAACGCCGCCAAGCAAAAGCTGGCCCGCGAGAAAGAACGACTGGCCGCTTACAAGAGCGAGCTGAGCAACCTCAAAGACATCAACGAGGTGAACCAAGCTCTGGAGCAGATGACCCGCGTCAACAACTCCTACAACATCGACTCGGCCAAGTCCCAATTTGAGGCGGCAAAGAATGCTATCCAGGCTCGCCAGCTCAAATCCCGAGCCATGAGCGAACTCTCGGAAGATCGCAGCGAGCAGATTGCTGCCCAACTGGATGAAATGGCCATGGACGACGAAATCTCCCGCCGCTTGGCAATGCTCACCGGCCAAGGAGGTGCCCAGGCCAACTTGCCGATGCCGGATTTGGATTTCGAGAAGCGGCTCCCCCAATAGCGGCAGTTGCTTCCAAGCTTGGGGATCCCTCGCTTTTCAACCCACGTCGGCAACCCCGCTGCTAAGTTGCAGGGGGAGTTTTCCGTTGGGAATTGACGGTCAACGGGCTAGAGGGAGTGCGCTCGTACTAGGATGATAAAGGAAGAATAGGCAACCCACCTGAGGAGAGGATCCCAGCAATGTCAGCAGCACGAGGCGCGCATTCTGCCCGATCAGGCCTGTGGCCCACTTACGCAACCAGCCCGTGGCTGTCTAGAGCGCTGTTGCTGCTCTGTGTCTGCCTCAGCTTGGTGGTCGGTGCCTGTTCCGCGGGCTCTAACCTGCGGGCCTACAGGGATCCCAGCGGAGCCTTTGCTTTTGCTTACCCCAACGGCATGGTGGCGGTCAATCTTGGGCCGGGGAAAGGGCCGGTGGTACTCCTGCGCGACCTGGTGTACGAGACCGAGAACGTCAGCCTGATGATCGCCCCGTTTGACAAGGGGGAGACGATTGCCGATTTGGGCAGCCCGGCTGAGGTGGGGCAGTTGGTGGCGGAGAAGATCATTGCTCCTGAGGGATCCGGTCGCTCGGCCAAGCTGTTGGCTGCCGAAGCCTTTGAGCGGCAGGAGCACCCCTATTACCTGCTGGAATACCAAACCGATATGGGATCCCAGCTTCGCCACGAGGTGGTGACGGTGACCGTTCGGCACCATCGCCTCTATACGCTGACGGCCTCTACCCAGGAATCCCGCTGGCCTCAGGTGCAGGCTGCTTTTAGGAACGTGGGCCGCTCTCTGAATGTTTCCTAAGGCTTTCTCAAGGGGTTGAACCGGGTTGACGGACTTGGGTAGGTTAAGGTTGAGCCCTTTAGGGCTGAGTTATGGTCATTTTAGGTTGGGGGCGAGACGCCTGGGCTACTGAGAAAAGCCTTGTGGTTCTGGGAATTATTGCTCCGCAACGCTGACGCGAAGACGCGACCAACGTTTCGGGTGTGGGTGCAGTGTCCTAGCTTGAATCGAAATGACCCTACCTACTGGTTCCAGCCGGGCCATCTGGTGTTAAAACGTAAAACGGTAGTGTTTTAAACCTGCGGAGATGGGATCCCACCCTCTTGGGCCTGCTCTATGACCGTATACGTGGTTCAGATCAGCGACCTGCATCTGTTTGCCAAGCCCCATCACCGGCTGCTGGGGGTGGACACGGAAGCCTCTTTCCTGCAGGTGCAAAAGGCCATTGCCGCTCTGGATCCCTTGCCGGATCTGCTGCTGCTTACCGGAGATCTCTCTCAAGATGGCAGTGCGGCATCTTACGCCCGTTTGAGAGCCCATTTGCAGGCTCTCCCCATCGATACTTACTGGTTGGCAGGCAACCACGATCGCCTGCACACCATGAACCAAGA
The DNA here is from genome assembly GCF_054060215.1 of Thermostichus sp. OS-CIW-30. Taxonomy (NCBI): domain Bacteria; kingdom Bacillati; phylum Cyanobacteriota; class Cyanophyceae; order Thermostichales; family Thermostichaceae; genus Thermostichus; species Thermostichus sp. OS-CIW-30. The sequence continues at coordinate 38,328 of NZ_JBSSCZ010000002.1, forward strand.
GCTTCATGCCGAGCGGCTATTTGGGGACAAGAGCTTCAGCCGGGAAAATTGGAGCTTTATTTTGTTGAACTCCCTCGTGCCCGGCAAAGATAGCGGTTACCTGACGGAGCGCACGCTGCTGTGGCTGAGACAGGAATTGCAGCGGAGCAAAGCTGCCCAACACCATGTTTTGTTGGCCCTGCACCATCCCCCTTTTTCGGTGGATTCTGCCTGGCTGGATCAAAGTGCCCTGCAGCAGCCGGAGCGGTTGTTTGGGGTTCTGGACGAGTTCGACCACATCCGCCTCGTTGTATTCGGCCATATTCACCAAGACCTGCACCGCCGGCGGGAGGGGGTTGATTACCTGGCTTGTCCCTCAACCTGTGTGCAATTTCGTCCCAAGAGCCCCCAGTTTGGCCTGGAGGTAATTCCCCCTGCCCTGAGGCAGATATGGTTGGAGCGAGATGGCAGCTTCAAAACTCAGGTTCAACGGGTGGGAGCTGCTCTGCAACGGCCCAACCTGGCCCTGAAGGGATATTAGCTCTCCCCCTCTTGAACCTCTGTGGGGGGTAGCCCGATGGCCTGCCCCAAACAGACGCTGGCCCCCAGCAAGGCCAACCACCCCGGCAGCAGCGACAGGAAGGCCACTGCAGCCACCAGGGTATTGTTTCCCCCTTGCAAAAGGCTGTAGAGCAGCATTGGCAGCGTGAGAACCCGCCCACCGCCGACAAAGAAGGTGAGCAAAAATTCGTTCCAAGAGATCAAAAAGGCAAATACCGCCCCAATGGCTGCCCCAGGGGCAATGAGGGGCAACGTCACCTGCCACCACACCTGCCAGGGATCCGCCCCCAAACAGCGGGCCTGCGCCTCGTAGCCGCGGTCGAAACGGGCGAACACACTGCCCATCACCAGAGCCATGTAGGGAATGGTGGGGATCAGATGCACCAGCACCACCCCCAGCAGGGCACCGTCTAGCCGCAGGCGAATCAGCACCCCTTGGATCCCCATCAGCACAGCCAGAGGAGAGGTGATGACGGGCAACAGCAGCAGCAGGCGCAGCCAGGCAGGCACGGGACGGGTGCCCAAAACTCGCCCTGCCGGGATCCCCACCCCCAGGGCCAGCAGGGTGGTGAACAGGGCAATTTGCAAGCTCTGGCCGAAGGCTGCCCGGAACTGGGATCCCCAGCTCAGCAGTTGCTGCCAACCGGCTATGCTCCATGCCCGGGGCAGGGCATCGGGAAAATACCAGGCCCGCGTGAAGGCCCAAAGGGCCAGCACCCCAAAGGGCAAAGCCCAAAGGAGGGCCACTCCGGCCACCCCAAGGCGGAGCAGGGATCCCCCAATCCATCTGCGTCCTTTCACGGCTTTCTCCAAGGACTCCGTCCCGCTGAGCCAAACGGCAGCTGCAGAAAGGATACTCTGGCTGCAAACAGCCCTCCGATTAGGCTGACCACCGCTGCCGAGACAGCCAGCAGGATGATCCCCAGCGCCACCGCCTGCTGCCGCTGCTCCAGGTTGATGTGGGTGAAGCGCTGATAGATCAGAACGGGCAAGGTGCGCGGGTAGGTGGGCCCTAAGAGCAAGGGAACCTCAAAGGCGCTGAAGACAAAGCCGAAGATGAGAATCCCGGTGGCCAGCAGCCCCGGCCTGAGCAAGGGCAGGGTCACATACCAAAACGTTTGGGCGGCAGAAGCCCCCAGCAGCCGAGCCTGTTGCTCCAGCTCGGATCCCATCCCGCGCAGCAGCGTCAGCGCCACCAGAGCGGCAAACGGGATCTCCTTCCAAAGCCAATAGAGCAACACCCCCACATAGCCGCGGTCGTTCACCCACAAGGGAAAATCCTGATCCGAGGCAATCCAGCCCAGTTGGAAGGCCAGCCGCGCCAGCCAACCGCTGGGCCCCAGCAGCAGCAGCATCCCCGCCACCCCCACCAAATGAGGAATCGGCAGCGTCAACTGGCCAAGCCAGATGGCCCACCCCCCCACCCCCCGCAACAGCAGCGCCAGCCCCAGCCCCAAAAGCAGCGCCAACCCCGTCGCCAACAGAGCGATTCTGAGGCTGAGCAACAGGGATCCCCCGACTTCCGCATCCCGCAGCAGCTCCCCATACCCCTGCAGGGTAAACCCCCTCTCGCCCAGGCCGTAGAGGCCCACACTCTGGGCCAGAGCCAGCAGCAGCCCCCCGCCGTAGAGCAGGCCCACCAACCCCAACGCCGGCAAAAGCGGCCCATACTGCCGGATCCCCTTAAGCCCCACCGGCCCAGATCCCCGTCCATTTAAGCTATTCATTGAGCCAGTCCCAAGAGCTGCCTCACGAGAGAATTCAAGATGGGAGCGGATCCCTCGACGATCAAGCGATCAAGACTGCCTAGTGCTCCACACCGCCAACGCGACCAACCATTGCGATCTTTACATCCCATGGAGAGAACCCTAGACCAGATTAACCAACGCATTGCCAAAGGCCAGGTGCGGGTGTGGACGGCCCTGGAAGCCAAAGCCAAGCTGGCCACCTTGGGGATCCAGGAAGCCTTTGAGCAGGTGGATGTGATCACCACCGGCACCTTTGAGCCAATGGAGTCTTCAGGAGCCATTGTGAACCTGGGCCATACGGATCCGCCCATCAAGATTCGCCAAGCTTGGCTGAACGGGGTACCGGCCTATGCCGGATTTGGCGCGGTGGATCTTTACCTGGGGGCAGCCCAACCCAGCGAGCAAGCGGATCAAGCCTATGGGGGCGGCCATGTCATTGCCGACCTGGTGGCGGGCAAGCGCGTCCATTTGCGGGCCATCGGCCAAGTGACCGATTGTTACCCCCGCGCCGACTACGAGACCACCCTGACTCGGGATCAGCTCAACCAGTTTTACCTGTTCAACCCCCGCAATGCCTACCAAAACTTCATCGTCGGGGTGAACGGCGGGGATCGGCCTTTGTACACCTACTTGGGTCTGTTGGAACCGCATCTGGGCAATGCCGTCTATTCCAACCCGGGAGAGCTATCCCCCTTGTTGAACGATCCCCTGTTGCGCCGGGTGGGGATTGGCAGCCGCATCTTTTTGGGAGGCGGCATCGGCTACGTCGCCTGGGAGGGCACCCAACACTTTCCGCTGCAAAAGCGATTGCCCAACCAAACTCCCATCGGCCCGGCGGCCACTCTAGCCCTGATTGGGGATGCCAAGCAAATGCAGGCGGAATGGGTGAGGGGCTGCTACTTCCGCAACTACGGTCCCAGCTTGATGTTGGGGGTCGGGATCCCCATTCCCATCCTCGCTCCTGCGGATTTGGAGGCCATCGCCATCCGGGATGAGGAGTTGGTTGCCCCCGTGATTGACTTTTCCATTCCCCGCCGGGTGCGGCCCACCTTTGGCTTAGTGAGCTATGCCCAACTCAAATCTGGCCAGATCACCCTCAATGGCCGCAAGATTCGCACCGCTCCCCTGGCCAGCTTGCGCCGCTCCATACAAATTGCCGAAATCCTCAAGCAGTGGATAGAAAGCGGCCAATTTACCCTCACCCAACCTGTCGCCCCCCTGCCCCTGGATCGGGAGTTTCTCCCCCAAAACCCTCTCAGGTGACGTCCTCCCCTCAATGAATTGGGGGCCTCCTCAAGCGGATGCACGCAGCGCTTTGGTTCGGGGACACCGTGCCCCCCTACTTTTGGGGTAAAGCGGCTCTCCAGAAGAACCGCTACCGGAATTCGCCCTGGCAGCAACTTCTCCAGGCAACCCCATCAACCCCACTTCAGGTGCTGTCTCAACAACTGAGCGTGCTGAGCCGATTGCCTCGCCCACAGGTCAGCTTGGGCAGGGCTGAGAGCTAGGCCCTCTGAGTAGCAGGCCAGCCAAGCTTGGTGTAAGGCTTCAGGATCGGTGGGCATCTCCTGCAGATCCCAGCCAGGCATGCCCAATTCCTGGAGCAGCGTTTTCACCTTGGGATCGTAGCTGAGACCAAAACAGGCGCAGCCCTCTGCCGCCGCCATCACCAATCCGTGGTAGCGCATGGTGATCGCCAGCCTGACACCCCGAAAGACTCCTTTCAATAGACAGGGATCCCGAATTTCCAGCACTTGGCTACGGTGGGGTAGGCGCTGCTGAAGCTGCTGAGCCAAGTGGTAGTCTGGCCCAAGGTCAGGGGATCCGGGAGGAGCCAGCTGAAAGGGCACGAAGAGAAGGTATGCCCCCGTGGAAGCCTGGAGACGCTGTAAACCCTGGCTCAAAGCTTCTAGACAGGCTCCAGTCAGTTGCGGATGCGGACGCAAGACCACAGCAATGCGGGGCTGAGGCCACGTTTCCCATTCCGGCAAGGTTTTGGACGGCAAACTCCAGACGGGATCCGGAGCCACCTGGTGAGGGATCCCCCACTCTTGCAGCCATTGGGAGGCAACTCCATCCCGCACACTAATGGCCGTGCAACCTGCCAACGAGCGACGGGCTAGTGCGCGAATCCACCCCCGCTGCAGCGGCCCGATCCCCTGGGCCCAGGCAACGGTTCTTAGCCCCCATCGCTGGGCTAGGCCCATCACCCCCAGGTAGTAGAGAGGGCTGCGCCAACTGGTGCGATCCTGCAGCAGGCCACCTCCACCCCAGATGAAAGCCTGGGCCTCCTGGAGACAGCGCCGTAAAGCCAAACTGTTGAAGCGCGGATAGGCCAGCACCCCATAGGTGGCAGCCGTTTCGGCAGGGCGACGGGAGAGCACCACCGGCTGTACGGGGCTGGGCAACTGCTCTAGCTCTCGTAAGAGAGCCAGCAACAACGCCTCATCGCCGGCATTGCCGTAGCCGTAGTAGCCACAGATCAAAACCTGTGGCCGTTTCATCGAGTCCATCTGAGTAACAGGGATCCTAACTCACCCACAGAGTCCTGTGAGGTTGGAAAAGGCCGCGACGGCAAACCCTAGTTGGATGATGACTCCCTGAGCCATTGGATCAAATCGGCCAGGGTTTGGAAGTCCAACAGCGCTTCCGCCAAAGCCTCCAGTTGCTCGGTAGGTAAGAGGCGGATGGTTTCAGACAGGTCTTCCGGCAAAGATCCCAGCTTGCGCCGCAGTTGACTCAGAGTCAGTCGAGCTGCTTCTTGCTGCAGACCTTGCTGCAGACCTTGTTGCAGACCTTGCTCTAGGCCTTGTTTCAGGCCCTCCTCTCGCCCTTCTTTGAGGGCTTCTGCTCGCCACATCTGATAGATGGTCGATTCCCGCACAGCCAGACCTCCCAGTACCCTGCTAATTTCCTCTGGCGTCCATGTTAATCCTGCCAAAACAGCAGTGGCCGCTTTCACCTCTTGCCGTAGTTTTGGATCCTCTATCTCTGCTATTGCTCTGGCCACTTGGCGGAGTCGCGGCTCCGGGTTTTCCGGATCTGCCAACACGGCTAAAGGCAGGAGTCCTGGATATTGAGATAGCACCTCCGGATCTTGTTCCCACAGGCGCAAGACCTCAAAGCGATGAGAAAGGGATCCCCGTTGAAAAGAGGTTTGGTACGCCCGTTCTGACTGGGTTTTTCTCAGGTAGATGACAATCTGCCGCACCTCCTGGTCGGGATAGCGACGGAACAGGCGCAGGCAGTAGTCGGCCATGCGGAAGGGGATATCGGGATCCGGATCGGTTTGAAACTCCAGATGCAAAATCAGGTTTTGGGCCCGCAGCAGGATAAGAGAGTCCGCTCGGATGGGCTCGGTGGACAGCTCCGTCGGCTGTAGCTGAGCCAAGGAAACAGGGGATCCCAGCAGCCACCGGGCAAAGGACTCGGGGAACCATTCCACCAAGTACTTGCAGACGTTATCGTAGGCCACAGGATCCCTTTCCTACAAAAGCCGATTCTCCCGATGGCCCCTCTGCCGAGATCAGCCGTAGTACCCTTGGTTGATGCGGTTTTCCAGTTGGTTAGCCCCTTCCTGATACTCGCCAAACACGAAGTTCTCGGCGTTGGCTTTGATCAAGGCCTTTTGCTGCTCTGTCAGGCCTGAGATCTGCAACATGTCTTCCAGGCTCTTGTAGGGGGCATTTTTCACCAGGATGCGAGCTAGGGTGGGATAGAAGCCGGGCAGTTGGCGGTAGTTGCGCAAGATGGTGTTGTTCACGTCAATCGGAGTGTCCAAGTGCTTTACCGGGGGAAGCTCTGCGGCCCTGGCCACAACAGGGATCCCCAAAGGAGCGAAGCACAGACAGAGCACTAACACCACACGAACCAAGATGGACAGCAGCCAGCGCATAGCATCACTTCTCCAAGCAGAATCCAAAAGGCTCATCTGTATAGGTTGCTAACATTCTCCGACCATCTAGTGTCTCATCCCCTCCACCCCGAATCGAGGGCCAAGACAGGATTTGGATCCCGACAGAAACAATTTTTAACAACTATGATCAGGAGACAGTCTTTCTTGCTCTCCCTTTCTCGGCTATCGCACCATGTCCGACTTGGCCCTTCTCCACTCGACTCGACTTGACCCCCCCAGCCGGGATCCATCTCCAGGGATCCCACAACCCACGCCTTCTCCGGAGCTGGAGTTGCTGGGGCAGACCGAACTCTTTCTCAGACGGCACATTGGGCCGGATGCCCGGCAAATTGGGCAGATGTTGCAAGTGTTGGAGCTGAGTTCGCTGCAGGAGCTGGTGGAGAAGGCGGTGCCGCCGGCCATTCGCAGCAGCCGGCCTTTGCAATTGGGATCCCCTTGCCCTGAGCTGCAGGTGTTGGCGGAACTGCAGGCAATGGCTGCCCAGAACCAGGTGTGGCGATCCTTTTTGGGCATGGGCTATTCCAACACCCTGACGCCGCCGGTGATTCAGCGCAGCATCCTGGAAAACCCTGCCTGGTACACCCCCTACACCCCCTACCAAGCTGAGATTGCCCAGGGACGGTTGGAAGCCCTGCTCAACTTCCAGACGATGGTGATCGACCTGACGGGGATGGAGATCGCCAATGCTTCCCTGCTGGACGAGGCCACCGCAGCCGCTGAAGCCATGGCTCTTGCCTACACCTTGGCGGGCAAGGGATCCCCGGTTTTCTGGGTGGATCGGGGCTGCCATCCCCAGACGATTGCCGTGGTACAGACGCGGGCGGAACCATTGGGAATCCAGGTGCGCATAGCCGATCCAACAGAACTCTCCCTGGAAAAGGGCTTTGGGTTACTCCTGCAATATCCCAACACCTTTGGGGAAATCCGGGACTACCGGCAGTTGGTGGAGCAGGCTCACCAGAAGGGGATGGTGGTGGCGGTGGCTGCCGACCTGCTCAGCTTAACCCTATTGCAACCCCCAGGAGAGTGGGGAGCGGACATCGTGGTGGGATCCACCCAGCGCTTCGGCGTGCCTTTGGGCTATGGCGGCCCCCATGCGGCTTACTTCGCCACCCGCGAGGCCCACAAGCGGCTGCTGCCAGGACGGCTGGTGGGGATTTCTCAGGATGCTCAAGGCAAGCCAGCCCTGCGCTTGGCGTTGCAGACCCGCGAGCAGCACATCCGGCGGGACAAGGCCACCAGCAACATCTGCACTGCCCAGGTGCTTTTGGCGGTGATGGCTTCTATGTATGCCGTCTACCACGGCCCCCGCGGCTTGCGACACATAGCCGAGCGCATCCACCGCCAGGCCCATCACTTGGCCACTGGGATCTGCCAGTTGGGTTATGAGGTGGGGCCCGAGCATTTCTTCGATACCTTCTGGGTCAAGGTAGCTTCTCCAGAGCAGGTGCAGGCGATCCAGGCCGGCGCTGCCCAGCGACAGATCAACCTCCGCCAGATCGATGACCGGACGCTGGGGATCAGCTTGGATGAGGCCACCACCACTCAGGATCTGCGGGATCTGTGGGAGATCTTTGCCGGAACCCTTCCCGGCAGCGGAACGGAGTCCTTACCGCCAGCTTGGGATCCCGACAGCCCAGAGCTGGACTTGGGCCAGAGCCTGCCGCCCCAGCTCCTGCGCACCACCCCCTACCTCACTCACCCGGTATTTAACCGTTACCACTCGGAAACCGAGCTGCTGCGCTATATCCACCGCCTGCAAAGCCGGGATCTGGCTCTCACCCATTCCATGATCCCCTTGGGCTCTTGCACCATGAAGCTGAACGCCACGGTGGAGATGATGCCGGTCACCTGGCCGGAGTTTGCCCAGCTCCATCCTTTTGTGCCCCTGGAGCAGGCCCGCGGCTACCAAGCCCTCTTTGCCCAGTTGGAAAAGATGCTGGCGGAGATCACCGGCTTTGCCGGAGTTTCTCTGCAGCCCAACGCCGGATCTCAGGGGGAATATGCCGGCCTGTTGGCCATCCGCCGCTACCACCAAGCCAGAGGGGAAGGCCGACGGCAGGTGTGCTTGATCCCCACCTCGGCCCACGGAACCAACCCGGCCAGCGCCGTGATGGCGGGGATGCAGGTGGTGAGCGTAGCTTGTGATGAAGCCGGCAATATCGACATTGAGGATCTGCGGGCCAAGGTGGAGCAGCACGGGGAGCGGCTGGCCGCCTTGATGATCACCTACCCTTCTACCCACGGCGTGTTTGAGGAAGGGATCCGCGAGATTTGCCAGATCGTCCACGAGGCGGGGGGACAGGTGTACATGGATGGGGCCAACCTCAACGCTCAGGTGGGCCTCTGCCGTCCTGCCGAGCTGGGGGCCGATGTCTGCCACCTCAACCTGCACAAGACCTTCTGCATTCCCCATGGGGGAGGTGGGCCGGGGGTAGGGCCCATTGCCGTGGCCCGCCACCTTGTGCCCTATTTGCCTGGCCATCCTGTTTTGCCCGGCTGTAACGGCCCCGTCAGCGCTGCCCCGTGGGGCAGTGCCAGCATTTTGCCCATCTCCTGGGCCTACATTCGCCTTATGGGATCCGCCGGCCTCACCCTGGCCAGCCAAGTGGCCATCCTCAACGCCAACTACATCGCCAAGCGGTTGGATCCCTACTACCCGGTGCTCTACAAGGGGCCGGGGGGGTGGGTGGCCCACGAGTGTATTTTGGATTTGCGCCCCCTGAAAAAAAGCGCTGGCATCGAGGTGGAAGATGTGGCCAAGCGCCTGATGGACTATGGCTTCCACGCCCCCACCATCTCCTGGCCGGTGGCGGGGACAATGATGGTGGAGCCCACCGAGAGCGAATCTCTGGAGGAGCTAGATCGCTTCTGCGAGGCGATGATTGCCATCCGCCAGGAGATTGCCGCCATTGAGCGAGGCGAGATGGATCCGGTGCGCAATCCCCTCAAGCTGGCCCCCCACACCGCCGAGGTGGTGGCTGCCGACCACTGGGATCGCCCCTATCCTCGCTCGGTGGCTGCCTACCCGCTCCCCTGGGTCAGATCCCACAAGTTCTGGCCCAGCGTCAGCCGCATCGACAACGCCTACGGGGATCGCCACCTGGTGTGCAGTTGTCAGCCCTGGCTCGACGAATGATGGCTGCTCTGGAACTTGGCCCAGAAAGGGAGATTGGTTGTATCCAAAGGCGGGATCCGCTATAACCAGTCAGGGATCCCTGGCCAACGGATGAGAAAAAATCCCCGTCTTGAGCGGTTCACGTCAGTGGGGCCAAGTTCTTTGCCTATTCTTACTCGGCTAACCCTGGGGCTGTTGGCGGGATCCCTCGTGGCCTGCCGCAAGATGCCTGATCCGGTTGCTCAAGAAGTGGATCAGGATCCCGTGCGGCGTCACATCGGCAAAGATGGCACGCACTTTGAGGCTTCCCTAGGAGATGCCCGCGCCCTTCCCCCTCAGTTTCCCCCTCACTTGCAGTTGCCCAACGCTTCCATCATCTCTTCGGGACAGATTCGGGATCGAGAGGGGGGCCTTGCTTCCCTGATCTTGCAGACCTCTCAGCCTCTGGAGGCGATTGCCGCCTACTATCGCCGCACCCTGTGGGGCCGGGGCTGGGACATCCTCTCGGACATCGAGCAGGCCAATGGGATCCGCACCTTGGTGTTCGAGTCTCCCCCCCACCCCAAAAAGCCTCTCCAACAGGCGGTGGTGCAAGTGGGATCCCCCCGTCGCGGGCCGGATCAGGTGGAATATCGCGATATCTTGATTTTGCTGAGCACCGTATCCCCCTCTGCCACGGCAGAAGACCTCTCTGCGGCCAAGCTCGCTCCCCCAACTTTTCCCTGAGGATGCCCATCTATACCCAGTCGATTCAGATTGCGGCCAGCGTGGCCCAGGTGGATCGCTGCCTCACCGACCTGGAGTTGATGAAGCGCTGGCTCAACCCGCTGTTGGGCTGTGAGGCGGTGGGATCCCCTCTGGCGGAATTGGGCAGCCGCTACCGCTTTTTCCTTCGCTTGCCGTTTGTATCCCCCAGCTTGGATTGCGTGATTACAGAGCGGGCAGAAGGCTTGGTGCAGTGGCAGTTTAAGGGATTTTTTGAAGGAACCGACCGCTGGGAATGCCATCCCCAGCCGGGGGGTACCCTTCTAGTCAATTGCTTCAACTTCCGCATTCCCAATCCCTGGGTGGCGGCAGGGTTTTACCTGTTGGCAGCAGGGCCGACCCAGCAGGATATGCGGGCCCAGCTCCGACGGCTGAAGGCGGTGGCCGAGGCTTTGGGTTAGGCTGGTGGCAAGTAGTAAAGAAACGTAAAAAACTGCAATGACCAGCAACAGCGGACTGTTTAACCGTCGCTTTGCCGACAACTTCATCCCCCAACCAGCCAACACTTCTCTGGAAATCGGCCAGATTGCCCCCGATTTTGAGCTGCCGCGCGTGCAAGGGGATCCCGTGCGGCTATCGGACTACCGCGGCCAAAAGCCGGTGGTTCTGGCTTTTACTCGTATCTTCACCGAAAAGCTGTTTTGCCCTTTTTGCTACCCCCACATCCAAGAGCTGAAAGCCCGCTACAGGGAGATCCAAGCTCTGGGGGCGGAGCTGCTGATGGTCACCAGCACTGATCCGGTTCAAAGCCAGCAGATTCAAGCAGACCTGCAGCTGCCTTACCCGCTGCTGGTGGATCCCGAGTGCAAAACCTTCCGCCTCTATGGGGTTGGCCAAGCTCTGGGAGCACCCCTGCCGGCCCAGTTCGTTGTGGATCGGGAGGGCAAACTGCGCTTCAAGCATGTTTTCTCCTTTGCCCAGCCCAATGCCGACACCGACGAGGTGCTGCGGGTGTTGCGGGAGGGGCTGCAAACCGGCTGGGATGGAACCCGTAGGGTGGCCCCTATCCCCTTTTTCTAGGGATCGGGCTTCTCTGCCATTGGACTTCCAGGGAGAGAGACTGCGATGTTTGCCCGTCTGGCCCAGAGTGGGGCGCGTCAGGCCGAGATCCTGGAGGTGGTTTTGCGCCACGGTTGGGACTACATGCGCCGCTTGCTCTCTTTTGGCAAGGCTGGGGAACCCCAACTGCCCCCCCCAATGGTGCTGCGCAACATTTTGGTGGATCTGGGGCCGGTCTATGTCAAGCTAGGCCAGCTGCTGAGCACCCGTCCGGACCTGTTGCCGCGAGAGTACATCGAGGCCCTCAGCACTCTGCAGGCCGACGTACCTCCTGTTCCCTGGAATGCGGTGGAGATCCTGCTGCGGCAGCAGTTGCGGCAGCCGTTGGAGCAGGTGTTCAGCAGCCTGGACACAGAGTCGGTTGCGGCGGGATCCATTGCCCAGGTCCATCGGGCTTGTCTGGTCAGCGGCGAGTGGGTGGCCCTCAAGATCCAGCGGCCCGGGCTGGAGGCGGTGGTGGAGCGGGATACGCGGCTAATCCGGGGCATTGCCGAGCTGGTGGCGCAAACGGAGTTCGGCAGGTTGGCAGATGTGGTGGCCTTGGCGGATGAGTTCTGCCGGGCCATTCAAGCAGAGCTGGACTTTACCCAAGAGGCCCGCCACACCGAGCAGCTCCGCCAACAGTTGCAAAGGGGGCGTTGGTTTGATCCGGCCCAACTGGTGGTGCCGCGCATCCATTGGCCTCTCACTACGCCAAAGGTGTTGACGCTGGAGTGGATCGAGGGCCGGCCCCTGTTGGAGGCGGATCGCAGCGACGCGGACCCGGAAAACATCGCCCGCCTCTTGACCCGCGCTTTTTTCCAGCAGATCTGCATTGATGGCTATTTCCACGCCGATCCCCACCCCGGCAACCTCTTTTACTTGGGATCCGGTCGCGTAGCCCTGCTGGATTGCGGCATGATTGGGCGGCTGGATCCGCGTACGCAGCAGATTCTGCTGGAGCTGATGCTGGCCATTGTCAGCCTCGATGCCCAGCGCTGTGCCGAATTGACCCTGGAGTTGGCCCTGCCGGAAAGATCCGCGGCCCGCTCGCGGGATCAGACTGTCAGCTTGGCCCAGCTCCAAAGCGACTACGAGCGCCTTCTGCGGCAGTACTACACCCTGAGCATTGCGGAACTCAACTTCAGCCAGCTCTTTTCCGAGATCCTGCAGGCGGCCCGGCGCAACCAGATCCGCATTCCCGGCAATTTGGGCCTCTGTGCCAAGGCGCTGGCCAATTTGGAAGGGATCGCCCGCCAGCTCACCCCCGACTACAACCTGCCGGAGCAGCTTCGCCCCCTGATGGCGGATGTGTTTCGGGCGCAATTGCTGGGGGAGGCCCCTCTGCCTTCGCTGCTGCGCACGGCTTTGGATTTGAAAAATCTCTCTCTGCAATCGCCGCGCCAGATGGAGCTGCTGCTCAGCCGCATCACCTCGGAAACCCAGCGCTGGAACTTGACCATCCAAGAGCTGGACGGGATCCGCAGCAGCCTGGATCAGTCGGCCAACCGCCTTTCCTACAGCATTGTGGTCGGCTCTCTAATCGTCGGGGCCGCCATCATCTCGGCTCAGACGCAGCGGTTTCAGGTCTTTGGGCTGAGTGAACTCCTGTTCGGGGCGGCCAGCCTGTTGGGGCTGTGGCTCGTCATCAGCATCCTGCGCTCCGGTCGCCTGCGCGGCTAGATTGGCTGAGGTTGGCTTATCAGTGGACTCAGGGCCCTACTGCCCTTGTCTGGATCTCGATGTTTCCAAAAGAACACCAAAACGGTATCAACGCCTCCGCGAGCGATCCGCCAAAAGCCGCAAAGGCCGATTCTTTCGTTCGATCCCTCGACGCCTTGCGCCACAAGGCTTTCCGGCCCCAAAACCCCCTCGCCAAAACTCTTTTTGCCGACTTTTTTCCGGATCCCTCGCAAATGGGCCTTGCATTCCTTGCCCTGCTTGGGTTTAATAGGGGTGGAGTTCCCCCTTCGGGGGGATCCCTAGAAATTGGAAACAAGACTTCCTCTATTGGAAGTTGATTTTTATCTAATTCTGTTCCCCCTTCGGGGGGATCCCTAGAAATTGGAAACAGTATTGTTTACCTCCTACCTCCCGAACCACCAACTTGGGGTTCCCCCTTCGGGGGGATCCCTAGAAATTGGAAACGTGCGCGGCGTTGTGCACGGTGTGTCAGTTGAGTCATCACGTTCCCCCTTCGGGGGGATCCCTAGAAATTGGAAACAGCCCACTTTTGCCACTCAGTAAAGATTCTGTCTTTACTGTTCCCCCTTCGGGGGGATCCCTAGAAATTGGAAACGTTAGTTAGTCACTGGAATATAGAAGTTGATAATAAAACCGTTCCCCCTTCGGGGGGATCCCTAGAAATTGGAAACCGCATCATCGACACCGATGGTTGTGGCCGAACCGGCCTGTTCCCCCTTCGGGGGGATCCCTAGAAATTGGAAACCCTTTGGCGGTCACAAGACCGACCGTGGAACCAACAGCGTTCCCCCTTCGGGGGGATCCCTAGAAATTGGAAACTCTCCTGGCGTTGCTTTTCAATTACGTTGACAGCTTGTTCCCCCTTCGGGGGGATCCCTAGAAATTGGAAACTTTAGTTGGATAACGTTGCAGCCGGCCTCCGCGTCCCGTTCCCCCTTCGGGGGGATCCCTAGAAATTGGAAACCTAACAAAACGCGGCCTACGCTTACAGCCTTGGAAAGTTCCCCCTTCGGGGGGATCCCTAGAAATTGGAAACAGTCAAGGTGAATAGTAATTCGGTTAGAAGACTATCGCCAGACCCAGGGAAAGTTTGATCGCATCCTTTCTGTCGGCATGTTTGAACATGTTGGCTACCGAAACTACCGAACGTTTATGCAGGTAGCCCGCCGCTTGTTGAACGACAATGGCTTGTTTCTTCTGCACACCATCGGCAGCAACGTGGCCTACCAGGGGCGGGATCCCTGGATTGAGCGCTACATTTTCCCCAACTCGATGCTGCCCTCGCCTCATCTGATTACTGCAGCCTTTGAGGGCTTATTTGTGCTGGAAGACTGGCACAATTTTGGGATCAATTACGTGGCCACCTTAAAAGCCTGGCACGCCAATTTCGAGCAGGCATGGCCAAAATTAGCCGACCGCTACGATGAGCGCTTTCGCCGCATGTGGCGGCTCTATCTCCTGATGAGTGCCGGTAGCTTCAAGGCCCGGGCCAGCCAACTTTGGCAACTGGTCCTCTCACCACGGGGAGTAAGTGGCGGCTATCGCTCGCTTCGGTAACGACAGTCCCAAAAGTTTGCAGGTGCCCCTGCGCCCTCGCTGAGTGGGGGTGTTATGATGAGTTTGATTATCATTCTCACTCTAGACAAGCTGAGGGATGCCCGCAGCTCTGCAGCAAATTGTCAATCGCTTCCAGAAGGCCAAGACCTCGCGGCAGAAGTATGAGCTTCTCCTAGCCTATGCCAAGCACCTGCCACCCTTTCCCGAAGCGGAGAGGAAGGAGGAGAACCTAGTCAGAGGTTGCGCTTCGCGGGTGTGGCTGGCCACCGAGTTTAGGGAGGGCAAGGTCTACATCCAAGGGGATGCCGATGCTCAGTTGGTCAAGGGTTTGGTGGCCATTGTGGTGGAGGGGCTAAGTGGCCTAGCGCCGGAAGAGATTTTGGGGGTTTCCCCAGAGTTTGTGCGGGAGATGGGCCTCAATTTCAGCCTTAGCCCTTCCAGGAGCAATGGCCTGGTGAGCATGTTTTCTTTGCTTCAGCAGAGGGCTTTGGCTTTTCAAAGGTTGGGTTCTGCAAGTTCTGCTGTCTCTGTTGTTTGGTGAGGTATTTCTGCACATGACCGATAGGTTTAGCTCTCTTTCCTCTGTTCGATCCATGCGATCGCTGGTATCTCTGGTGGCCGCTCTTTCGGTCGGGATCCTGGGAAGCCTGCAGATGCGCCAAGAAGAGTCCCGGGCCCAGCAGGGATCCAGCCCCCCAAAGGTGGTGACCACGATTTTGCCGATAACGCAATTTACCCGTGCTGTGGCCGGGGATCGGGCAGAAGTCACGCCACTCCTTCCCCCTCAGATGGGGCCCCACGACTTTCAGGCTCGACCTGAGGAGGTTCGTTTGCTGGCTCAGGCGGATGTGCTGGTGATCAACGGGTTGGGTATGGAAACGTTTTTGGAAGGGTTGATTGCCAGCGCTGGGAACCCCCAATTGCAAATCGTTGACAGCAGCGAAGGGATCCCAACTTTGCGGGCTGAGGAGCCAGAGCATGGGCACTCCCACGGTCACGGCCATGGCCACTCTCATGGACACAGTCACGGACACTCTCATGGACACAGTCACGGCCATTCTCACGGGCATGGCCATGGCCACTCTCATGGGCACAGTCACGGCGAGTTTAACCCCCACATTTGGCTGGATCCCAGGCGGGCCATTCAGCAGGTGGAAAATATTCGTGATGGCCTCATCTCTGTAGATCCGGCGGGGGCAGAGATCTACCAGGCCAATGCGGCTGCTTTTATCGAGAAGCTCAAGGCTTTGGATGAGGAGATCGAGCAGCGCTTGGCTCCCTTTGCCGGCAGAAAGTTTGTAGTTTTCCACAACTTTGCCCCCTACTTTGCCGAGCGCTACAACCTCAAGGCTGAGTTTTTGGTGGAGATCCCAGAGGCCAATCCTTCTCCAGAAGATGTGCGACGGGTGATGGAGACGGTGCGGGAGTCGGGCCTGAAGACCATCTTGGTGGAACCGCAGCTGGGGAGTAACAACCCCTTTGAGGTTTTGGCCAGAGACCTAGGGATCCAAGTTCGCGTTTTCGATCCCATCGAAACCGCTGGCCCTGAGGGGATCGAGCCGGAATATTACCTGACCATCCTGCGGCAAAACTTGGAGAACCTGGTCTCCGCCTTTGAGAAGGAGACGGCCTTCCTGCCCCTGCAATTGCCGCTGCTGGGCCAAGCTGCTCTCGAACACCTGCTGGCGAGGGGGCGATGATCTCCTGCTCCGGCGAGGTTGTCCTGCGCGTGGAGGGGCTGACGGTCTATCGGGGATCCCAGTTGGCGGTGCAAAATGTGTCGTTTGAGCTGAGGGCGGGATCCCATACGGCGGTTGTTGGCCCCAATGGAGCCGGCAAAAGTACCTTGGTACAGGCGATTTTGGGGATCCTGCCGCGGCAGTGCGGCTCGGTTTGGATTCTGGGAGAGCCGGTGCGCCTGTCCGGCTATTTGCCCCCCTCGGTGCGGCAGCAGGTGGCTTACGTGCCCCAACGTTTTCAGTTCAATCCTGGGATCCCCATGGTGGTGGAGGAGTTTGTGGCTTTGGGTTGGGGGGCGTTGCAACCCCGCTGGCCCTGGCAGCAGCGCTCTGCTCGGCAGCAGGCGGTGCAAGAGGCGCTGGAACGAGCCGGCGCATCCCACCTGTCCTCCAAGGCTCTGGGCCAGCTCAGCGGCGGGGAGCTGAAACGGGTGCTGTTGGCCTATTGCTTGGCTTGGCCGCGGCGGCTGCTTATCCTCGACGAGGCACCGGCAGGCTTAGATACGCTCAGCGAGGGGGAGTTTTACCGGCTCCTGGAAGAGCTGCGCCAATCTCTGGGCTGGACCATTTTGCAGATCTCCCATGATCTGGAAATGGTGTCTTGCTATTGCGACCGCGTGCTGTGCCTCAACCAATCCCTCATCTGCCAGGGATCCCCCCAGGTGGCTTTGGCACCAGAAGTGCTGAGCCGGGTTTATGGGCCTGTTCGCGACAGCGGTGCGGAGCACCATTTTGTCCGCTACATCCACCGTCACTGAGGGGAAGGCGATGTTGGAGGGCTGGGTGCGGGTAGTGGAGCTGTTGCAGTTGCCCTTTATGCAGCGGGCCATGCTGGGTGGGATCCTCACCGGCATGACAGGTGGGCTGCTGGGCAGTTTTGTTATTCTGCGGCAACTGTCGTTTTTTAGCGATGCCCTGGGGCATTCGGCTCTGCTGGGGATTGTTTTGGGAGTGCTGCTGGGGCTGAATCCCACCGTGGTGTTGATGGTGTTTGGGGTGGGATTTGCTTTGGGCGTCACCTTTGTCTTGGAGCGCACTCAACTGTCGGCGGATGCGGTGCTGAACATCATCTACTCTTCCTCTTTGGCGCTGGCCGTTATCGCCCTCAGCTTGCTGCCCGGCTATCGGGGCAACCTCAACCAGTTGTTGTTTGGGGAGATTTT
This sequence comes from Thermostichus sp. OS-CIW-30, assembly GCF_054060215.1. Taxonomy (NCBI): domain Bacteria; kingdom Bacillati; phylum Cyanobacteriota; class Cyanophyceae; order Thermostichales; family Thermostichaceae; genus Thermostichus; species Thermostichus sp. OS-CIW-30. The sequence continues at coordinate 55,616 of NZ_JBSSCZ010000002.1, forward strand.
GGGGATCAGCCCGGCAGCCCTGTGGACGAGCGGGATCCTCTTGCTGATCAGCTCGGCCTATGTGGGATTGACTTTGCCCTCCCAAATGTTGCTGACCCTGGATGAGCCGCTGGCGCGGGCGCGGGGGGTTCAGGTGGGCTGGCAGAAGCTGGCTTTTGTGGTGTTGCTGGCTGTGGTGGTGGCCCTGGCGATTCGCTCGGTGGGGGTGTTGCTGGTGAGCGCTTTTGTGGTCATCCCGGCCTCGACAGCACGGATGTTGGGATCCCGCTTTACAACCTATGTGCTGCTGGCCATAGGTATTGGGGGACTGAGCGCGGTGCTGGGGATGATCGCCTCGGCAACCTTCAACCTGCCCTCCGGCCCCAGCATTGTTGCCACCCAGTTGCTCTTTTTTCTCCTAGCTATGGCGCTCAAGGGGGTGTCGCAACTCCTGCAGCTCTAGCTAGCGGCAATCCAAGAGCTCTCTCGGGCAGCGGCTTTTCCTGCAGAAGCTGGCCAAACAGGCGGCGATAGCTCTCTGGAAAGACCTGCCCGCTGAGGGTGGGCTGCTCGTAGACGCGCTTGAGGGTGTTGAGATCCCGCTTGGTAATGTTGGGCACCCGCAACACCCGCCGATTGCCGGTAGCCGCCGCATGGTGTCCGCCATACATCAGATCCCGCAGGTTCGGGCTATGGCCCCACAGCCCCAGCCCATGCCCGATCTCGTGTCGGGCCACCGCCGTTATTTCGGCCAACCCCTGTCCTTCTGCAATGACGATGCGCACCCGCTGCTGCAAAGAGCCATCGGAGGCGAAGAAAAACTCCGGGCGGGCCGCCCCAGCCACCCCGCCGCCAATAGGAGGAACGCGGTAAATGCTCATCCCGTAGAAAGCCTCCTCCTCTTTGGCCACCACCTTGAGCGGGATGTAGGCCGACCACTCCTTCACCGCTTGCTCCACGGAGGCCTTCCACTGGGGGTGATCCCCTTGGATGTAGATAGGGACGGGATAGAAGGCCCACTGGGCATAGGCTCCACCTGGCAAAAGCGGCTCGATTTCCTCAAAGTAGTCTCCCACCGCCTTGTCGTAGGCGTAGCGATCCAGGCCGGGGGGAAGTTTGAGCCGCATCGGCTGCGGCAGTTCTCCGGCTTGAGTTTGAGCCTGGGCTTGCAGGGCTTCAATGCCAAAAAAGTGGGGAACCGGCAGGGATCCCCTGCCCCCCACTGCCAGGACGAGGAGCATCGTCCAGCCGAGGATGCAAAGCTGTAGAATGCGCCGCCGCATCAAAGCCGCCCTTTCGCCCTTGTCTTTCTACAAGGTTAGTGGCTCAGAAAGCAAGTGTCGTTCGTTTGACATCCTCCCCGGCCTGAAGGCTGGAGATTCCTACCACGCTGCGCATGGATGGCTCCTTGCGCAGTCGTCTCGGCGGGTTCCTGCTTCCGACCGCCCGTGCAGTTCGATCCACAGGCCATCCGGGCTGACACGGGTGGTTCACCCACCCGCATCCCGACCGCAGCGTCGGCCGTGTCCTGCCCTTCGTCTCGCAACAGCTGTATCCCGCGAGCAAGGATGTTGATGGCACCGACCAGAAAGGCCTCCGGCCCGCTGCCGCGATCGGCGTTATTCTCATAACTGCGTTTTTAAAGGGCGTCGGCTACGGTCGGCGCTATCCTTCCCTGCCCTGAAGGACGGGGCTTGCCGCGCCTTTTGGTCAACCACTGATAGGCTACTTGCCTGAATAAAGCTGGGATCGGCAGCGCAGCCTCAATGCTAGCCTAGTAAGGCTGTGTTTTTGTGCGAAGCCATGCCTGTTCCTAAGAAGAAAACTTCTAAAGCCCGCAGTCGCAGGCGCTACGCCGTCTGGCTGGGCAAAGCTAAGCTCCAGGCCCAGCGAGCCATGACCATTGGGCGCGCCATTCTCAGCGGTCGCAACACCGGTTTCTACTATCCCAAAGCTAAGTCTGAAGAGGATGAGGAAGAATAGAGGCTTGCTGCAGGGATCCCGGTGTCTGCGCGAGTGATTACACTGGACTAGAGCTGTGCTCCCCTGAAAGCGGTTTTGCTGCCCCTGTAGTCTTGCTCCTCCATAGGTTGCATGCGCTCCTTGACTTCCCTCACCTACTACCAACGGCTGGGTCTGTCTCCAGGGGCATCTCCTGAGGCCATCCGGCGGGCTTATCGGCAGTTGAGCAAACGCTACCATCCCGATACTTCTCCCCTGGCCCCGGAAGTGGCCATTCGCTGCTTTCAAGAGTTGCAGGAGGCCTACCTTGTCCTCAGCAACCCGACGAAACGGGCCATCTACGATGCCAGCTTACGGGCGGTGACTGCCAACACGGGATCTCTGAGCATGACGGGATCCCTTGGTGCCGATTCTCTAGAGCTGCGTATGGAAACCCGCCCACTTTCGGCTGGCGAGCTGTGTGCCCTGCTGCTGATGGGATCCACCCTGGTTGTGTGTTTGGTGTTGGCAGGTGTCCTCGCTTGGCTGCGAGAGAGTGGGGCAAGCTGATTCTGCGAGCATTTCCTGCCCTCTTCGGTAGGACATTGGGATCGAGTTTTCGGATTCTGGATCAGGAGTGCTTGAATGAACATAGCCCGTTGACTCTAGGGTTTGATTGCTTTTCTTGAATCTCGCCATGCCTTTGCCTCCTGCAACCACGCCCCTGTACAATCACCCGCTCCACACCATCGAACGCTGGCTGGAGGATCAGGGCTGCACCCGCGATCCGCAGGATGTGGAGCAGTGGTTTTGCGAACGGCCTGGCTGGAAAGCCATTTTGCGCCTGGAAGAAACCAGCATTTGGGTGCGATACACCTACCCAGACGGCAACACGAAAACTTTATCTTTTCCCTATTCCCTCAGCCGGCAAGACGTAGAACAGGCCATTTTTGAGAGTTAGCCGAGCCATGCGCGTTCTCCAGTTGCCTGCCCTGCGCGATAACTACATCTACCTGCTCCACAATCCCGACACTGCAACAGCAGCCGTGGTGGATCCGGCAGTGGCTGAGCCCGTGTTGGAAAAGCTGGCCGAGCTGGGGGCGGAGTTGGTGGCCATTTTCAACACCCACCACCACCACGACCACGTGGGGGGCAACCGACAGCTTTTGGAGCGCTATCCCCGTGCCAGAGTCTATGGCAGCCAGGTGGATCGGGGGCGGATCCCTGGCCAGACGGTGGAGCTCAAGGCAGGGGAAACAGTGGAGTTTGCGGGTCGGCTAGCAAAGGTGCTGTTTGTGCCCGGCCATACCCGCGGCCATATTGCCTACTACTTTTCCGAGAGTGGGGATCTCTTCTGTGGCGATACCCTGTTTGCCGGGGGATGCGGGCGGCTGTTTGAAGGCACGCCGGAGCAGATGGTGGGATCCCTGGATCAACTGCGGCAGTTGCCGGAAGCCACACGGGTGTGGTGTGCCCACGAATACACCTTGAACAATCTCAGGTTTGCCCTGACAGTGGATGGAGACAACCCCGACCTGCAGGCGCGTTATCAGCAGGTGGCTGCCCTGCGCCAGACGGGATCCCCGACTGTCCCCAGCACCATTGGCGAGGAACGCCGCACCAATCCCTTCTTGCGTTGGGATCAGCCGGCTTTGCAGGCAGCCACCGGGCTCCAGGATCCGGTGCGGGTCTTCGCTCGCCTGCGCGGTATGAAGGATCAGTTCTGAAAATCGGGTTCTGACAAAAGCTCCTGGAGGTGGCCCAAAACCTGAGGGGATGGTGCTCCTCACCACTAGCACAAACGAAACCCCCGAAGAGCTGCACCGTAATCTGGTGCAGGGGCTTTTCATCAGCCCACCTCGGCCTGCCTCCTGGACACTAGAGCCAGCAGGATAGCCGCCCCCAGCCCTTGAGTGACTACCGAAAAGAGCACTAAGCCAGTCAGGGAGAAATCGTAAAGCACCCCCATCAGGGCGCTGCCCACAAACCAAGCCAATCCATAGACACTGGTAAACAGGCCAAAGGCAAAGCCCCTCGTCTCGGGAGCTACCATACCGGCCACCGCCGCCTTCATGATGGATTCTTGGGCCCCCAAGCCAATGCCCCAGAGCACCATGCCCAGCACCGTCAGAGCATAGGTACCGGAAAAGGCCAGCGGCGCAAATCCAGCCGATACCGCCACCGCTCCCAGCAAGCTCCACAGCCCCACGCGGTCAAACAGCCAGCCACATCCCAGGGCGGCCAGGGCATCCACCCCCATGGCCAGGGCATAGAGCAAAGGGATCCCTGCCCCATCGCTCCCTGACTGTTGTTGCAGATGCAGGGCAATGAGGGGAAAATCCGCAAACCCCATAGCCACACAGGCTGCTGCCAAAAGATACAGCCAGAAAACTCTGGGCAAGCCTTTTGCCGAGGTCATCTCCGGCTCCGGCTCGAAGTCTCGTGGGCTGGGATAGAGCCATTGCGCCAGCCCCAAAACCCCCAGTCCTATTGCCGCCGGGATCCCCAAGGCCAAAAACGCGCCCCGGAAGCCATATCCCGCTCCTAGCATGGCTGCCACCAGCAGCGGCCCTGCCACTGCCCCAATTTGATCTAGGGTCTCATGCAGGCCAAACCCCAAGCCCCGTCCCACCTGCAGGGCTGCATGAGAAAGCAACACGTCCCGCGGCGGGGTGCGGATCCCTTTGCCGGTCCGCTCGGCCAAGAGCAGCACGGCGGCCCAAGGCCAACTGCCCACCCAGGCCAAAGCCGGGATCACCGCCGTGTTGATGACATAGCCCAAGGTGGTGAGCTGCCAGTGCCCCCGACTGCGGTGCAAGGGATCCCTGCCCAGCTGGTCGCTCCAATAGCCCACCCCCAACCGCAAGCCATAGGCCAATAGCTCCCCCCCGCCGGCCACCAGGCCCACCACCGTGCCGCTGGCCCCTAGGGATCCCAAAAAAGCTCCAGAAATGCTGCGTGCCCCTTCGTAGGTGGCATCGGCGCAGAGGCTGACGATCCCCAGCAAAACAATAAAGCGCAGGGCAGAAGGGGAATCGGGCATAACCAGCTCCTTGGCAATGGGGAATCTATTTTCAGATCTGGACTATTGTTGTTGATGAGGAACATGATGGAATACTTGTACCCTATGGCAAGTAACTAGACCGTCATGCATCAGAGTTTTTACTTCCGGTAGAAAGGCTTTGATTTTTTCCGGCGTGTCGATGAAAGTTACCAAAATGGGCAGATCTGTGGAAAGCTCTAGAAGGTTACTGCTGCGAATATGACTGTTTCGACCAAAGCCAGCAATAGCTCGCACCACAGTACCACCAGCTAGCCCACGCTGACGACCTAGCTCCAGCAGAGCCAGGTAGAGAGGCTTCCCTTGCCAACGGTCTGACTCGCCGATGTAAATATCCAATTTATAAACTTCTGGTTCATCATCTAGCATACTTGTATCCCTTTTGTTTTTGGGCTGTTGCGATTGTCATGGTTACAGATTTTTCCGCTTCACATAAGGTCTACAGTGAAGTGGGATCCTTGTCAGGCAAGAGATTGGCTGGCATTGGCTGTAGTGAGTAACGCTGGAAAAACTGTATATTGCTTTGGTGAAGAGTGCTCCTTAAGATAAGAAATTCCAGGGGGTTGACTAGTGGGGATCCCGGTGCTTTTAAGAAAAAAGTTATTGCCCAAAATGACCAGTTGCTGCACCTGGCTTTTGGATGGATAGATTGCTGATTGATAGGGGTTACGTTAAACGTTATCGCCACAATCGTGCCAACAGGATCCCAAGCTCCATAGCCAAGGCTCCAAATAGGCAAGAACCGAGCCAATAGACAAGCCCAGTAGCAAAGCGATGTTGCTGCCAGAGGCTAAAGGTATCCAGTTCATAGGTAGAAAAGGTGGTGTAGGAACCCAGGAATCCCACCCCGAACAGCAGGCGAATTTCCGGTGAGATCTCAGGGCGTTCCATAGCCACGGTCATGAACCAACCCATGACCACACAACCCGATAAGTTGATGAACAGGGTTCCGTAGGGAAAGCTAGGGCCAAATCGCTCCGCAAACCAGAGGGATAGATAGTAGCGACTCAGGGATCCGCCAATAGCCCCCAACGCAACCGCAAACGGAACTCTCAAACTGGGAGAGACCAAGCCATGGTTTAGGTAAGCCCACACCGATTGCAAGCGCATCTATTCTCCTTGAACTGTGTTCCCAGAACTTCCTACGGAAAAGGTGGGATCCTTAGCTTTTTCTGCCCTCAGAGATAGGGATCCTGCTTCTCTTGAAGTCCTCTTCCTCTACCAAAATTACCGGAATCGGGCTGGTTTCCAACACCGCTTGGGAAGTGGATCCCACCAAAACCTGCTCCCAGCCGCGGTGGCCCCGCTTGCCCATGACGATGTCGGTTACCTGCCGCTCCTGAGCTAGGGTTACGATGGTCTCTGCCAAGGGCCCCGAGGCCAAGCAAAACTGGTGGCGAATATCCGCCAAAAGACGCTGGGTGAGTTGCCGCAACAGTTCTACCCCTTTCCCCTGCGGCTTATCGGTAACATGCAACACAATCACTTCCCCATCCACCCGCCGCGCCAAATCGGCCACCTTGCGCAGCACGGCTTCGGCCAAAGGGGAGGTGTCCACCGCTGCCAAAAAGCTCACCTTGCCCTGGCTGCCTACCTTGGTGGGATCCACCTCTCCTTTTTCCAAAAGCCGGGGAGCACACACCTGGGTCAGCCAAGCACCCAGGGGGGCCGTGACCAAAATCGACAGAGCCGCCAAAGCCAAAATGATCTCCCCACCGGGGATCCCTTGGGCCAAAGGGATCCCACCAATAGCCGCCTGCACCGTCGCCTTGGCCATGTTGCCCGGTAGCAAAAACAGCCGCTCCCGCCCGTTCCAATTGCTTCCCAGAGTGGAAAGCCACCAACCCAGGCCCCGCCCCAGCAGCAGACTCAGGGTTAAGAGCAGCAAGCCCGGCCAGAACACGGATCCCAGCACCCCCAGATCCAGCGACGCTCCCAGTAGCACAAACAACACGATCTCCGCCACCGTCCAGAGGGCATCGAACCCACCCCGCAGCCGCCGCGCCAAAGGGGCATCCAGCTCAATCAGAAAAAACCCCATGGCCATCACCGCCAGATAGCCGGAAAAATAGGGCCACACCTGCGGCGCCAGCACCAAGCCCAAGGCCATGCAGGCAGCCAGCAGCACTTCCTGCACGCTGTTGCGAGTCCAGTTTTGTTGGGTTAGCAGCGACACCAGAACCCGCGCCCCCAGGTAGCCTATGGCTATGCCCAGCAGGATCTCCATCCCCACTTGGAACGGCAGCCACTGCAGCGGCGATAGCTCCAGCCCCAGCAGGCGAACGCTCTCTGCAGAGCCCTGGCCCAAAAAGCTGAGCAACAGGCTAAACCCTAAGAGCAGCAGCACATCGGAAAGGGCGCTGCCGGTCAAAATAGCATCCGGGATCCCCTTGGCCACCCCCCAGCCCAGGCTTTTGAGGCGCAACATCTCCGGCACGATCACGGCTGGCGACTCCGCCCCAATCACGCAGCCCAACAGCAAACCGGTAGGCCAGTCCAACCCCAGGATCCAGGTGCTCAACAGGGCCACCGCCACCGCCTCGCAGGCTGCCGGCAAAAACCCCAGCCGCAACGCCACGGATCCCTGCTGGGCCAGCTTCTCCCGATCCATCCCCAGGCCCGCCTTCATCAAAATGATCATCACCGCCACCACCCGCAGATCCCCCGCCGCTGCCAGCACCTCCGGGGATAGGACATCTCCCAGCAAGATCCCCACGAGGATCATCCCCAGCAGGGGGGGCATCCCCAACCGACCCACGATCTGGCCGACAAAAAAGCCCATGACCAGGATCCACAGCCAACTGCCCAGCATCAACAGATCCTCTCTCCTTGCCGTGTTGAAGGGCAACTCAGGGGGGAGAGCCTCTGGGGAGTGCGGACGCAAAGCCAAAAACTCCTACCCCCTGGATACCCCCAGAAGTGTAGGAGTCATCAGCCTCAGCCTTGGATGTCAGAACAATCCCAGAAGAATTCTGAATCGGTGCGAGGCGGTTGCGGTGAACTCCATCACCGGTTGCCGGAGCAAGGCTCAAAAGCCGACCGGCAACTGATCCCGCTTGCAGGGTATCATGCTTTCTCTTCCACAACAACTAGGCGATAGGGGCAATCTGGACGGCCAATGGAGCGGTAGAAATCCCGGCAGACATTGTCGGTAAAGCGATCGCTGAGGCCGCGGGTTACCTGCTGCACCACTTGACGGGCCACCCGATAAACCAACTTGCGGGGCAGAACCTGCAAAAACCTGGGCAAAGCCAGCCAGATCTCCAGATGAAGAGCCCAGTGAACACGGGTGGTGGGCAGGTCTTTCAGGGATCCCTGTAGCTCCTCCAGCCGGAAATCGGCTTGGCAGTTAACCCGGTAAGGCATTCCCTCATCGCCGGGCAACTCAATCGAGGTCAGACAAAACCGGTAATCTTTATCCGGCCAGATCTTGACCCCAAAACTGGGCTCCAGCTCAAACCCCAGCCCGCCCATGCGGAAAAACTGCAACCTGTAAGTCTCGGCAGACAAAGCTTCCACCTGCAATGGCCTGAAGCACCGCTGGATCCACTGGGCATGGCCTCTCAGGTAACGGGCCAAGGTCTCCCGATCGGTTTCCAGATCCACTTGGCCACAGCGCGCGGCTCGTAAATCCAGGTGGGCTTTGTCCAGGGAGGGATCCCAAGAGGACGGAGAGGGATCTGCGGGAGCACCGCCTTCGGGGGACATGGCCCTTTCACTTGGCGGAACGGCGGGCTTGGAGCTGGCGATAGACATCCCTAACATCTACCTGATAGTGAGCAAGGGCCACGAGGCAGTGGTACCAGAGGTCGGCCATCTCACGGGCCAAAGCCACGCGGTCTTGATCCTTAGCCGCCATCACCACCTCAGCCGTCTCCTCGCCAAGTTTCTTCAAAATGGCATTTTCCCCCTTGGCTAGCAAGCTGCTGGTGTAGGAATCGGGACGGGGATCCGCCTGGCGGGCCTTGACCACGGCAAACACCTGCGACAGGGTATCGGCTGCCGGGATGGGATCCCTTTGCAAAGGGCGAAAGAAACAGCTCCGCGCTCCTGTGTGGCACGCTGCATCCCCCACCTGCTCCACCAGGATGACCAGGGCGTCGCCGTCGCAGTCGTAGCGGATTTGTTTGACCCACTGCACATGGCCAGAAGTTTCCCCCTTGGGCCACAACGCCTGCCGCGAGCGGCTCCAAAACCAGGTGCGGCCTGTTTCCAGGGTTTTTTGCAGCGATTCCCGGTTCATCCAGGCCATCATCAGCACTGTTCCGTCCAGGTAGTCCTGCACGATGGCCGGGATCAGGCCCTGCTCATTGTAGGTGAGGCTGCCTAACCAAGCCATCTCCTCCGGTGAAAGGGCTCTGGGGGACTGCCAAGAGAGGCCCGAGATCACAGCAGCAGCCATAAGGGTTTGGCAGAAAATCAATCGAGATTATTAGCAGGATAGCAGAGCAAGCTCTCCCAGGGGTACCTCCAAGAGCGCCCTCCAGGCCAAAGCCAGTTTCGAGAAGCCATTGAGAAGTCCTGCTGCCCAGGCCAGCAAAGCTTAACTTGGTTTTAACTTCAGTATCAGGCCAATCTGCTAAGTTTGTTACCGGTTTTCCCGCCGTGAGGTAGCTTATGCGCATCCAAGTCGAGAACCTTTGGGTTGCCTTCAAAAACAAGGTTGCCCTAAGGGAGGTTTACCTTGACCTATTTGGCGATGGAGCGCAGGTTGTGGCCTTGATCGGACCTTCGGGAGCAGGAAAGTCGACCTTTCTTAGGCTTTTGAAAGGGATGGTCAAGCTCAGCGGCGGAAAAGTTTGGGTTGATTCTCTTCCTCTCCATGAAGGCCAAAGGGATGCCCTGCAACAGCTGCGCAGGCGCACGGCCATGGTCTACCAGACCTTTCAACTCATCGGGCGCCTGACGGTTCTGGAAAACGTTCTTGTTGGGCGTCTGCCTCACATGAGTCCCATTCGGGGTCTTTTCAAGCACTTTTCTGTTCAGGATTTGGCCAAGGCGGAAAAGCTGCTGGAAGAGGTAGGGTTGCTAGAGCATGCCTGGCAAAGGGCCGACGCTCTCTCAGGGGGGCAGCAGCAGCGAGTGGGTATTGCTCGCGCCTTGATCCAGGAGCCAGCCCTGATTCTGGCCGACGAGCCCATTTCGGCTTTGGATCCTAAAAATGCAAAGGTAATTATGGAGCTGCTGCTGGGAGCGGTGCGCCGCCAGGGGATTCCGTTGCTGGTTACCCTGCACCACCTAGAAATGGTGCGCCATTACGCCGATCGAGTCGTTGCTTTCAAGGAGGGCCAGGTTTTCTTCAATGGGCCGCTTTCCGATTTTACCTCTGAAAAGGAAAAGGAGCTCTACTTTGGGGAGAAGGAAACCCACGAGGCAAGCGAATGGTTTTCCTCAACCTTGATGGTCTAACAAGATCCACCTTCAACCGCAAGTTAACTGCAAAGGAGAAAACCTTATGCGGAGAAGAAAAATTCTGTTCCTTGCTGCCTTCCTCATGGGAATTTCCAGCTGGGTTCCAGGGCTGGCTCAGAAGCAAAACTGGCCCAAGGAGCTGGTGATTGCTGAAGTACCGGTGGAGAGTGCTGCCGATTACGAAGCTCGCTATGCTCCCTTTTTGGATTATCTCAAACAAAAACTGGGGATCCCCGTCCGCCTGTTTGTGGCCGGTGACTACACGGCGGTGATGGTCTCCCAGGCACAAGGCCAAACTCACGTAGCTTTCTACGGCCCTGGCTCCTACGTAGATGCCATTGAAAAGGCCAACGCTCCCATTGAAGCGTTCGTGAAAGAGGACTCGCTGCGCTCGGGTACCGTTTATCACTCCTTGATACTTTCCAAGAAAGGCAGTGGCATCAAAACTCTAGAAGACGCCAAGGGCAAAGATTTTGCTTTCGTCGACCCAGAGAGCACCTCTGGCTTCAAGGTGCCCATGGCCCACTTCTGTCTTGAGGCCAAAATCAAGCCCAAGGAGTATTTCAAGCGGGTGGTTTTTGCTGGCAACCACGAGTCGGTCATCTTGGGGATAGCTCAGGGAACCATTCCCGTTGGTGTAACCTGGGATACCGGGATCAGCCTTGCCACCAACAAGGGGCAGATCAAAGGCATAGAGGACTTTGAGGTCATCTGGAGATCGGATCCCATTCCTTCCTCTCCCTGGGCCTACCGTAAAGATCTGCCAGAGGATCTCAAGGAGGCCTTGCGCACGGTCTATCTGGAGTACGAAAACACGCCGGAGGGTCAGAAATGGCTGGAGGCTCGTGGGCTGAAGGGCTTTGAGCCGGCTAGCGACGCAGATTACGATCCCTTCCGCAAGGTCAACGATGCTCTTAAGAAACCTGAGTGCCAACTCTAGGAGACTTCCCCCCCTGCCAGCAGAGCTTAAGCGCAGGGAGCTGAGCACGGTTGTGCTGTATGGGGGGGTTTTTCTCGCTCTCTTGCTGACGGCGGAGCCTGCCGAGATCTCGCCAGGAAAGTTGTTAGCTGGCTTGGGGAGGAGTGCGGCCTTCTTGGCTCGCTTCTTTCCTCCCAGCTTTTACTTCTTGCCCAACTTCCTTTACTCCCTGTTGCAAACCCTGATGATGGCCCTCTGGGGCACCTTCCTGGCCACTTTTCTCACGGTTCCCTTGGCCTTCCTGGGATCCAGAAATGTCATGCGTTCCCCTGCGGTTTACCTGCTTGTGCGCGGGCTCATGGATGTCCTCAGGGGGCTCAATGAACTGGTCTTGGCATTGGTTTTTGTGGCCGCAATTGGCCTAGGACCCTTGCCAGGGATCCTAGCTTTGACCCTGCACACGGCGGGTGTGGCAGGCAAGCTCCTCTCAGAGGCCATCGAGACAGTAGATATGAAGCAGGTGGAGGCGGTAGAGGCTACAGGTTCCCACCCTCTCCTGGTTATCGCCTATGGCTTCTGGCCACAAGTGGCTCCTGCCTTTTACTCCAGTACTCTCTACCTTTTTGAGGTTAACGTGCGCTCGGCAACGGTCTTGGGCTTGGTGGGGGCAGGGGGCATTGGGTTTGATTTGATGCAGACCATACGAGCCTTTCGCTTTCAAGATGCGGCCACGGTTGTTCTGCTGATTCTGCTGGCTGTATTTACAATTGACAAAGTTTCGGCGCGGATCCGCCAGACCCTGATTTAGGAGGCTGGGATGCAGCCCCTAGAGATGCTAGAGCTGTTGCAGGAGGCCCCCGAGAAGGAGGTGCTGGCTTTGGCGCGGGAGGTCAGGCCTGCTCTGGGATCCAGCCAAAAGCTCAGGGAAGGGGCAGGGCTGCTGGCGCTCCCCTTTGAGGACTCCCGCACGGGGACGCCCTTCTACGTGGGAGAAGTGCTGGTCTACGAGGTCTGGCTGCGCTTTCCAAAAAAGGGAGTAGAAGGATACGGGATGGTGCTGGGGGAAAAGCCGCGTCTGGCGCGCGCCCTGGCCTACCTAGACGCCGCTCTGCAGGCGGGAATTGCTGTGGAGAAGATCCAGGCTTTGGCGCTAGCGGCCCAGAAGGATCTTCAAGAAGAAGACGAGCGCCTCTGGCGCAAGGTAGCTGCAACTCGCCTGGAGGTGGAGACTCTGTGAGCCTGGGGATGTCCAAAGCCTACGGCCCCACACCGGGACTGGCAGAAAAGCAAAGCCAGCAGGTCTTCCGGGCGTTGGTTAGGGCGTTGAGCTACCCTGGCCGTCTGGAGAGCTTTCCCGCTCGCTCCCTTCGCCAAGCCTTTCGCCTCATTGGGCTGACGCTGGTGGATGGCAATGTAGGGGTTTGGGCGCCAAGCTGGCTGCTGTCGGATTTGCGTGGGCAGGATCCCCGGCCTGTGGCTTTGGAGGCTGCTGACTTTGTCTTTGCCGAGCAGCTGGAGAGTTTGCCCGCTGGCCCAGACAGCCTTTTGGCTCTCAAAAGAGGCACCCACCTTGAGCCTGAAGCGGGAGCGACCCTTATCCTGGGGGCCCCCTTGGGCCGGGGATCCCCTGTGTTGCTCAGAGGGCCCGGCATAGCTGGGGAGATCCAGTTGGCTGTAGGCTTGCCCTCTCTGTTTTGGCAGCTGCGCTCCCAGATCCTGGCCTACCCGCTGGGAGTAGACATCCTGTTAACTGACGGCCCCCAAGTGGTAGGCTTACCCCGAAGCGTGGAGGTGGGTGGATGGGCTATGTCGTAGCGCGGGGCAGCCAAGAGGCCATTCTCAATGCCGAGGCCCTTTTTCGCGAGCTGTTGTCAGCGGCAGAAGCCAAAAGCAGGCGAGGCCGGACAAAGCAGCTGGCTGGGCTGCCCTATCTCCTGGATCATGTGATGGCAGAGGCGGGGCTGTGGGCTCCGGAGCTGGCGGCCACTGCCCTTGTGCAGACAGGGGGGGACCTCTACGAGGCCCTGCTGCTTCTGAGAGCACACCGGACTACTCTCCCCCGCCTAGGGAAAGCCCAGCTGCAGAAAAAGGAAGATCTCCTGCTGGTGCGTCGGCTTTCCTCGGCTTTCAAGAGCATTCCCGGCGGCCAGGTCTTGGGGCCCACCCTAGACTACAGCCTGCGTCTTTTGGGCTTTTCTGAAAGCCCCCCGCTAGAGCCGGCGGCCGTAGCTGCTGCCCAGCACTATCCTTCTGTGCGCAGCTGGCTGAGGGAGCAAGGTCTGCTGGAAGAAGATCCCACGGCAGAGCAGCAAGCCAGTAGCCCTGCTCCAGGGGAAGAGATTCCCGACTTGACGCGGCAGCCACTGCTGTTTCCAGCGCCGCGGACCCACCGCCTGCAAGCTTTGGCCAGGGGAGATACGGGGGGACTTCTGGCTCTGGCCTACAGCGCCATGCGCGCCTACAACGTCCACACCCACCCAACGGTTGCCGAGTTGGGCGTGGGCTATCTCGAGGTACGCGCCTTTCATCCTGTGCGGGGGGGAAGCTTTCGCCTGGGGCGGATCCGCCTGGTCTTTACTGAGGTGGTGGGACACGGAGAAAAAGGATACCGCTTGGGCTTTGCCGCTAGCCTGGGTTGGAACGAGGGGCGGGCCATCGCTGGCGCCATGCTGGATTTGGAAATGGATCGCCCCAGCCATCCGGCTCGCAGCGAGGAGTTTGTCCTGGTGCATACGGATCCCGTGGAGGCCTCCGGCTTTGCCCTCCACTACAAGCTACCCCACTACGTAACCTTTCTCAGCAACTGGATGAGCCACTTCCAAAAGGAGGACTCCCTTGAAACCCAAGCATAGCTATGCCTACCTGGATCTGGAGGCCAAGCGAGAAATTCGGCGCAAGGTTCTCAAGGCCCTGGCCATACCGGGCCATCAAGTTCCCTTTGCTAGCCGGGAAATGCCGCTGGCTCGCGGCTGGGGCACAGGGGGATTGCAGCTTACGCTCAGCCTGGTGGGGCCGCAGGACGTGGTGAAGGTCATTGACCAGGGGGCCGATGACTCTGTCAATGCCGCCAACTTGCGCCGCTTCATTGCCCAGGTCAGCGGCGCTCGAACAACCACCGACACGCTGGAGGCCACCCTCATCCAAAGCCGCCACCGCATCCCCGAGGAGCGGCTCCAAGAAGGTCAAATCCTAATCCTGCAAGTTCCCATCCCTGAGCCTCTGCGCTATGTGGAGCCCTCTGACGCCAGGGCGCGGGAGCTACATGCCCTGGGCGACTATAGCCTGCTGTGGGTGGATCTTTTTGAGGAGCACCTACGCCACGGCCAGAGCCGCAAGGGAGCGGCCTACCCAGTTCTGGTCCATGGGCGCTATGGAATGGATCCCAGCCCTCTGCCCCGCTGGGATCTGCCCAAGCTGCATCTGGCAGCCCATATCACCCTCTTTGGGGCCGGGCGGGAGAAGCGGCTCTATGCCGTCCCTCCCTACACCCGGGTGGAGCCCTTGGCCTTTGTGGATCGGCCCTTCCAGCCGGAGCCCATTTTGGGATCCTGCCGTCGCAGCGGTTGCCGCCACGTCTTCCTCAACGCCATTCCCCAAGAAGATGGCAGCTTGGCCTATGAAATCTCCGACCAGGGCTATATGGAAAAGCTGCTGGCCGGGAAAACGAGCGGTCCTCTATTTGTGGAGAAAGAGCATGGCTGAGGAGACCCCCCTTCTGGAGCTGGTCAAGGTTTGCAAAGCCTACGGGGATCGCTGGGCGCTTAAGAACGTCAGCCTCAAGCTCTATCCCCAAGAGGTGCTGGGGGTGGTGGGAGCTTCCGGCAGTGGCAAGACTACTCTTCTGAAGATCCTTTACCTTCAGGAGACAGCCCAGGGGGAGTATCGGCTAAACGTGCCGGGTTGGGAGGGACGTAACCTGCTGTTGCTCTCTCGCTACGAGCAGCCTGCGGCGCGGCACTACCTGGCCATGGTCTATCAGGATGCCGCCCAGGCCCTGCGCATGGGCTTTGCGGCCCTGACTAATGTTGCGGAGCCCCTTGTCCTTAGAGGAGAACGGCGGTTTGGAGTGCTGGAAGCGGAGGCGCAGGAGGCTTTGGAGCGAGCCGATTTTCCTTTAGAGCGAGCCGGGGATCCCCCAGCTTCTCTTTCGGGAGGAGAGCGCCAGCGGGTACAGATTGCCAAAGCTTTAGTCCAAAAGCCTCTGGCTGTTCTTTTGGACGAGCCCACCACCGGTTTGGATTTGCTGGTGCAGGCCACCTTTCTGGATACTCTGCGCCGCCTCAAGCGGCAGTTGGGGATGAGCCTCATCCTGGTAAGCCACGATCTCTCGGTCGTGAGGGCTGTGGCGGATCGAATTGTGGTGTTGTACCAGGGGGAGGTAGTGGAGGAGGGATTGGCCGACCAAGTGCTGGAGGATCCTCGCCACCCCTTTACCCAGGATCTGGTTGCCGCAAGACTTTAGGAAGGGCAAGGTGTTGCAGGTCGTTAACTTAGAAAAGCGGTTCTTTCTTCACCGACTGGGGCGAGAGGTTCTGGCCTTCCAGCAGGTGAGCTTTTCCCTGCAAGCCGGAGAGTTTTTGCTGCTGGAGGGCCCCAACGGCTCTGGCAAGTCTTCTCTACTGCGAACCCTCTACCGCAGCTATTGGCCTACGGCAGGACAAGCCCTCCTGCAGACCCCTCTGGGAACGGTGGATCTGGCCCGCTTAGGGGATCGCGAGGTGTTAGCAATCCGCCGCGAGCGCATCGGCTACGTCAGCCAGTTTCTGGATCCCAGGCCCCGCACCACGGCCTTGGAGCTGGTTGCGGAGCCCTTGCTGTGGCAGGGAGTAGCGGAAAACCAAGCGCGACATCGAGCAGCAGAGCTGCTCCTGGAGCTGGGTCTGAAGCCAGAGTTGCTGGAGACTTTTCCAACCAGCTTCTCGGGGGGCGAGAAACAGAAAGTCAACTTGGCTCGCTCTCTCATCCACCCCTATCCGCTGCTGCTTCTGGACGAGCCCACCGCCAGCTTGGATACTGCAGCCAAGTTGGCCTTGCGAGAACGCCTACGAGCCTTGAAGCAGCAGGGAACAGCTATCATTGGCGTTTTTCACTCCTTAGACGATGTGTCGGGTTTGGTTGACAAAACCTATTCCCTGGAGGTGAGGGCAAATGTGGCTAGCAGGGCCTAAGCTAGTTCTCCCCGATGGTGTCCTCCCGGTGGGATCCCTGCGGCTGGAGGAGGAGCGGATTGCCGAGATTCGGCAGGGGCAAGTGGGGGAAGGGATCCCTTTGCGAGGACTTACCCTGGTGCCCGGCGTAGTCGACCTCCATACCGATAGCCTGGAGCCCGAGCTGGAGCCGCGCCCAGGGGTACAGCTGGCGGTGGACATGGCCTTGGGGATTTGGGAAAACCGAGCTTTGGCGGCGGGGATTACCACTGCCTTTGTAACTCTGTCCTTTTGGGAAGGCCTGCCTGGCTGGCGCAGCCCAGAAACGGCCTTGGCTATGGCAGAGCAGTTGGTGGCGCTGCGTTCCCAGCTGGCTCTGGACTTGAGGATCCACGCTCGCTATGAACTCTCGCGCCCCTTGGGAGCAGCAGCTGTTCGCCAAGCTCTCAGCCAAGGCTGGGTGGATCTCCTTTCCTTCATGGACCACACCCCCGGCCAAGGCCAATTCCGGACGCCGGAGGACTACATCCGCTACATGGCTCGCCATCTGGCCCGGCCTTCCGAGGAGGTTGCCGCTAGTTTGGCGGCCAAGGCGGGGGAGGAGACCTTGCAGAGCTTTGCCCAATTGGCTCAGCAAGCGCAAGCTTTGGGGGTACCTTTGGCTTCCCACGACGACGACTGCCCCGCCAAGGTTCAGTTAATGGCCAAGATGGGCCTGAAAATTAGCGAGTTTCCGGTTACCCTAGCAGCAGCTTTGGAAGCGCGGAAACTGGGCCTGCTGGTGGTCATGGGGGCTCCCAATGCCCTGAGGGGATCCTCCCATGTCGGCAATCTCTCCGCTTCGGAGGCTCTACAAGTAGGAGCCCTAGGCGCCTTGGCCACTGACTACTCCCCCGCTTCAGCCTTGAGGGCTGCCTTTGCCTTGGCGGAGAAGCAGCTGCTGGATCTGCCCCAAGCCATAGCTTTGGTCACTCACAACCCTGCCCAGGCGGTTGGTCTGCAGGATCGGGGAGCCCTTCGCCCAGGCCTAAGAGCCGATCTAGTGGTGCTGCGGGAGAAACCCTTCCAGGTTATGGGTGTATTCGTTGCCGGCAGGCCCGTCTTTCTCAGAGATAGCCTCTGTTGGAGGGGGGTCTTCTAGGCTTCCCGCCAAGGCCTAGGTTGGAAGGCGAAGACAAGACTTAGTCCTGCCCGAAGGCAACCCTGGGCAGCAGTTTCCGGGTTGGCTTGCGCTCCAGGGACAGGGCAGGCCGTTCCAAGCGCGTATCCACCAGTACCGAGGGAGAGGCCAAGTTAACGCGCTCCAGCAGACGCCGCAGCAGTTGAGCATCGATGATGTCCACCCCTTGGCGGGCTGTCGCCGTTCCGGCCACCAGGGGGGTAGGGGTGGCTGGAAGGGGGGATCCCATCTCACTGCGCTCAGGTGCAGCCAGCACCAATTCCGCCATTGCCTGGGCCAGCTCTTGACCATACACCCCATCAGGGCCCGAAGGGAGTAGATCCAGCCGTCCCTGCTGAGTGGCCAGGTGGCTCAACCCCAGTTGCACCGCCACCACCGCCGCCCCCCGATCCCCCCGCCTCAAAGTGCGTTGGCTGGCCAAGACGCTCTCTAGCTGGGCTTTGGCTGCATCTTGGTCGCTAGCTGGCAAAAGTTGCACTAGCCCTTCCAGCTGATCTCCCTCAGAGCCAGCCTTGGCCTCGGGATGGGGATCCTCCCGCCAAAGGCGAGTCAGGTCGTAGAGCAAGATGGCATGGGGCACAGGACGGCTGGGCTGGTTGGGACCGGCATGGCCGGTGGCGAGGATCTCCCCTTGGTAGACCAGGGAGGTGCTAAAGCCAGAGTCCAGCAGCACGGCTTCCCGGATCCCGGTTTTGGGCAGCAGACTGGCCAGGATGGCGGCGTTGACGTGGGTTTTGGTAACTCCGATCACCACCCGCTCCTGGTCATCTACCCCAAAGAAAGCTCTGGGGCGAAACTCAGCAGCGCTGGCAAGGCGGAACGAGTTGATCTCCGCCGGAGAGAGGGCATGGCCATCCTTAACCAGCCACAGACCGGCCACAAACAGATCCGTGACATCCGGCATCAACTGGCGGATGTTCTCCAAGTGGGTCATGGTGTCGGGATCAAAGGGCACAAAGCGGAGGCGATCCCTGCCCAGCAGCACCAGCGGCCGGCCGCGGATTGCCTGGTCATCTTCGGGACGACCGGGGATGAAGGTCTTGTGGTTGGCAGCCATCGCCGGCCCCACCATGACATTGCTGGCAGAGTTGATCCAAGGGATGGAGAAAAAGCTGCCATTG
Organism: Thermostichus sp. OS-CIW-30; assembly: GCF_054060215.1. NCBI lineage: Bacteria > Bacillati > Cyanobacteriota > Cyanophyceae > Thermostichales > Thermostichaceae > Thermostichus > Thermostichus sp. OS-CIW-30. The sequence continues at coordinate 74,376 of NZ_JBSSCZ010000002.1, forward strand.
ATGCCGGCATCGGCCTGGTAGCGCTGGGCCAGGGTGCTGACCTCGTAGCGCCGCTCCGCATGCACCGTAGCCGCCCGCCCGCCGCGAAGGGTGAGAACACGCACCTGGTTGATCACTTCGTCGGTCAAGGCCAACGGTTGGGTCACATCCAGCCAGTAGTCGAGGCTGCGGCTGAGGCTAAAGGTGCGGGCGCCAAGAATGGCCTCGGTGAGGCGAAACTGGTTAAAGCGCCGCACCTCCAGCAGGTTGGGCGATTGTCCTGTAAAGCCAGGATCCATCGTAAAAGCCATCCAGTAACCCGCCTCGGCCAGGTATTGCTTCACCCGCTCGTCCCGGTTGCCTTCGGGATAGGCGAAGTAGTGGATGGGGTGGCCCAGCTCCTGCTCCAACTTGGCCTTGCAGTCAAACACCTCTCGCCGTAGGCGGGCATCGTCTAGCACCCGCAGATCAGGAGGATGGTTGACGGTATGGGCGGCAAAGTCGATCAGCCCGCTGGCATCCATCTCCCGCATCTGATCCCAGGTGAAGTGATCCTTGCTGGTGGGCACGCCGACAAAGCCGGTTTGCACAAAGTAGGTGGCGGGGTAGTTGTACTCCTTCAAAAGGGGGTAGGCGTTCTCGTACAGGCCCAGGTAGGCGTCGTCAAAAGTGAGCAAAATGGCTTTTTCGGGCAAGGGATCCCCGTCCCGCAGGTGTTTGTACAGTTGGTCGATGTGGATGGGGGTCAACCCCGCCTGCTTAATGGCCTCAAAGTGTTGCCGCAGCTCCGCCGCCGTAGTGTCGAACCAGACCTGCTTGCGGCCAGCCACCACATCGTGATACATGATGGCGGGCACATAAGAAAGGCTGGCCAAGGGATCCAAAGCAAAGGGATCCCGCTCCAGTTGGGTCTCTAAGGAGATGGGCAAGCGCTGTTGAGCCGCTTTAGCGTGGGCGCGGGGGGCAGGGATCTCCGCTAGAGGTGGCGAGAGCCCCGGCAGGCGGCTGACCCAGTCGGGATGAGCAGTTGCCCAGGCCACCAGGGCCCCAGCCCCAAATCCCAGCAGGATCACCAGCAAGCTTAAGAAGGGGAGTAACCTCGGTCGAGACTTGGCCAGCGGACGTCGAGAGGAAGAGGAAAAGCTTTGTCGTGGAGTGGGCGAGGGGTACGGCTGGGATCCCCTTGCTGACCCAAAGCCTGCATGGCCTTGGGGCATCGACCCTCCCAAGCGCGTCGGCTGTCGTCGAGATGTCATGGCCTCACTCCCCACTCCCAATTGCAAAAGCTCAGCCCTCGCCGGAACGCCTTTTCCTACCCAAAGCCCACCCCCAGGACAGCAGGAAAAGGCAGCCTTCCAGGCAACGGCAAAACCAACGCCAGCCTACCACCCCATCCTCAGGTTGGGGATAGGGGAGAAATCGCCGCATGCTTTCTACAGGGATCCCTCGTTGAAATTGTTTGAACCAGAACGGCCTGGACGGGTGGCCTGAAAGAACCCAGAACCTCCCAGGAAGCCGCCCGCTACTCAAGGGTGCTTAGCAGATTGGACTCGGCAATGCTGACGATCTTGCCTCCCATTTGGGTGATCCGTTTCACTTCTTGGGAAAGGCGGCTGAAGGGCACTTTGTACTCGACAACACTTCTGCGCACACCTCCTCCCACGAGGCCGGATACCTTGATGGCGAAGATTTTATCGCTATTGGGCAGCCCTCCTTCTGAGCTGCTGGCCTGAGCAACCTCTGGTTCTGGAGCCGATGCCACCTGAGGCGCCGTGGCGACGCTCTCCCGCTCCAGGAGTAGCCGCCAGCTGCGGGGATAGGCAGGCGCCAAACGATAGACCACCTTATAGGAGCCGGCTATGTGGTCATCCTCGGCCTCCACCTTCACCACAGTTCCCGCTGGAATGTCCAGCTTGGCCCCCTTAGACATGACTTTAATTCCCGGCCAATTGGTGGGCACATCCGTCAGCAGCTCGACCTCAAAGGCTTGATCCCCCAACAACAACTTGGCCATCTCAACAACTCCGTTTTGCTCAGCACTCAGTGGCGAGAGAGCCGCTCACAGCCACAGCTTTACCGTCAGACATTCTACCGCTGCCAGGTGCCCACCAGAAGCTTCCCGCTGGCATGGGTCAGCTGACGTCCTCCCTTCAACGAATTGAGGGAGATCACTGATGTCCTCCCATTCTAGAATTGGGGTGTTGTAGATTTGTTAAGCAGCTGTAGATTTATTGCGGAGGTAGAGGGAGCGCCATGAACCTGTTGAGCTTGGCCTTGCCGGATCTGTCGGCAGCTTCGGATGGGTTAGCCGCCACCTTGCAGCCCGTAGCCCAGTTTTTTGCCGGCCTTAACTTGCCCCAACCCATTGTGCAATGGGGTCACCCCTTGATGATGGGGATCGTGGTGGTGGTGATGGGCAGCTTTGTCGGCCTGACTGGGTGGCGAGGACGGGCCTTGCGTCTGGCAGCCGCCTCCACAGCGCCAGAGGGATCCCTGCCGGAAGCGGCCCAGAAGCCTCTGCTTGACCACCGCAAATTGGCCCCCTGGATGGCCACCTTCATTGCCTTGGGCTACACTGGCGGCCTTCTTTCTCTGGTGATGCAAGGGAAGCCCCTGTTGAGCAGCCCCCATTTTTGGACGGGATCCCTGGTGTTGCTGTTGTTGGCGGTGAATGGAGCTTTGTCCCTCAGCGGCTTTGGGGGCAACCGCGCTGCTTTGCGCACCACCCATGCCTATGTGGGCAGCCTCATTCTATGTGTACTGTTTGCCCATGCCCTGCTTGGGCTCAAGCTGGGTTTGTCGTTGTGAGTGGCAGTAGGCTTCCCTCTGCCTGGGCAGGAACTAGCGATAAGGCTGCAGGGATTGCAGCAGGTGGAGCACGGTGAAAATGCCGATACCCAGCAGGACGACGGATCCCACCAGGTAGCTGCTGGCATTGGAGCGCTGCTCTTCCAAGAGGGCTTCAGGGGATTTGGGGGCAATCATAAACCTTTCCCCAGAAAGGGGTTTTCGGATCACGGGATCCCCTGCCTCAAAACGCACCTGCCCCATGGTAAACGCCATCGCATCCACCGGAATCACCCATTCCTTATAGATAAAAGCTCGGGTGGAGCGATTTTCTGTTCTCACTCCGGAAAGGTAGCGCTTGAGATTGAAGTTGAACCGGCTGGGCCCTTTTCCTGGAAAAATATGCTCATCCACAACCGACATAGCCTCTATCTCCGCACCTGTGGGATCCACCCTCACCCTTCCAGTTTCGTCTTCGATGAAAAAAGGGATCTGGCGAACCACCGAGTGAAGGGTTTCGTCTCTCGTTCTCGTCTCTCTTTCAAGGAGATATTCCCGACCTGTGCTCGGATCGTAATACACGTTGGCGTAGTGTTTTTGGGGAGAGCTTACTTCGGAAAACGGCGATTTTTGAGGATAGCCTGGAGAGCCAAGCTGCTGGGGGTAGTCGGGGTAACCAGGCTTTTTCTGGAAAGAACCGGAACCGGGGTAGCCAGGGTTGGGCTTTTGTGGAAAAGAATTAGAGTAGTCGGGATCAACCCTTTTCTGAAAAGAACCGGAGTCAGAGTAGCCCAAGCCGGGCTTTTTCCCGACCATCTCCCCCGGATAGGATTTTGCTCGGGATCCCAAGCGTAGAGCGTTCTGATATTCGCCTTCGCTGATCCGTTCGCTATACGCTACATCGCCTTGGCTATTCAAATACCTTCGATAGCATTCAATCTCGTCATACTCCCAAGAGATCTCAGACTTGTAGTAGACGCAAGGCTGTCGCGAAAGTTCCGATACCAAAGGCCGATCGCACACAACCCTGCCGTAAACTTGAGCCAAGTTTGCTCCTTTTGCCTGGGGGTTGGTCTGACCGAGATGGCGAAGCTCGGCTATCTTGAGCAACCGAGTTGCAGAGAGCTGTTGAACCAACCTTTGGGAGCGCAAATACTCAACAAACGAAAACAGAGAGGCAGGAAGACAAAGCAGACCAAGCAGCATCAGCCAGTTCATAAAGGCCTTCCTTTCCGGGGGTGGGAGTGAAGTTGGCCTCATGCTAGCAGTTACCTGTGAAACAGGATTTAAGAGAAGTTTAAGGCAATCCCGAATGCGGGCAGTTCCAAACTTTACCAAGAAGCTAGGCCTGAAGCCCCGCCCTTCCAGGACGGCTTTTGCCCTGTTAGACCTGCGATAAGATACACCCACGCTGGTCAGAGAAGCCAAACTCCTCAACGCCACTCCAGCGCAGTACCAAGCCTTGGATGACAGAGTACACCGGCCAGGTGGTGGGGCTGGATGTGGGCGACAGCAGTGGGCAAGCTGTGCCGTGTCTCCAGTTTTTGCGTCGTGCCGAAAGGAGATTGAAGCAACAGCAAAGAAGACTGAGCAGAAAGTTAGGCCCACGGCCCGCTGGCGTGAATAGGAAGGGGGTAAAACCTCAATACAGCAACTACCACAAGTAGAGGAAGCGGCTTGGCGAGGTACACTTCAACCAAATCAAAGTCTGGCGCCAGCGTAGAGACCGGGTTATTGAGCTAGCCCAGTGTGTGGGAATGTCTCACGACATTGTGGTTTATGAGGACTTGCAGGTGCAGAACTTGGTGAGAAATCACCACTTGGCCAAGTCTTTCACGCTAGCGGCGCGGAGCGCTTGGGGGAACGACTGGGGAGATAGGCACCGCCGTCGTGGAGGGGAAACCTGATACAGCTAAGTGCTGTCGCAGAACCAGGAACCAGAATCCTTGCTCTTTGGGGCGGGGGGCATGTCAATCGCGCAACACGTAGCCCACCCCACGCACGGTCTGGATGAGGCGCTTTTCCCCTGGGCCTTCGATCTTGAGGCGCAAGTAGCGAATATAGACCTCGATGATATTGGAGTCGCCCGTGAAGTCGCAGCCCCACACATGCTCTAAGATCTGTTGGCGGGTGAGCACCTGACGGGGGTGTTCCATCAAGTAGCGCAACAGGTCGTATTCTTTGGCCGTCAGCTCCACCTGTCGCTCTCCCCGGGTTACCTCCCGCGTTACGGGATCCAGAATCAGATCCATGAACACCAACTGGCCGTCGCGGGATCGCCTTGGCTGCCGCAAATAGATCCGTATCCGAGACAGCAGCTCCTGAATGCTGAAGGGTTTGACCACGTAATCATCCGCCCCGGCATCCAACCCCGCTGCTCGATCCGACACCTCATCTCTGGCGGTCATCAACACCACCGGCACGCGGTTGCCCGTTGAGCGCAGTCGCCGACAAATTTCCAAACCTGAGATGCCGGGCAACATCCAGTCCAACAGCACCAAGTCGGGGTTTTGGTCGCAGGCTGCCCTCAACCCGGCCATGCCATCGCTGGCTACGCTGACTCGATATCCCTCACAGGTCAGCTCCGTTTCCACAAAACGAGCCAGCTTAGCTTCATCTTCGATCACCAGAATGTGGGCAGAAGAGGGTTCAGGCTCTGGCATACGCTCTCTTGCTGAATCCAAGGAAGACGCCGAAAAACTTGCTCATTGCCCCCAAGCATATCTCAACCGTATGGATTGGCAGTCGAGATGACTGAATCCGTCCCAGCCTGCAACAGCCTTGTGGAATTGCCTGGGGTTGATATCAGCAAGTGCTTTGAGTTATTCAAAAGGCATTCATGTACCTTATCACCATGAGTATCCTCAGCCATGACCCTCTCTCCTGTTCGGCTCACCCCGCCCCTACCTCCCATTCGATGGGAAAAACTGCCGGAAGACTTTCCCTTGCCGGATGAGCCTGTGGAAAGCACCTTACAGCCCCTTTTGGCTGCTGCTCTGCGTGAGGCATTGGAACTCGCTCAGATGATCCCTGCCCAGGCTTTGATCGCCTCCAACTTTGGCCTTTGCAGCACTGTCGGGGACAAGGTGGTGGTGAAAGCCCCCGACTGGGTTTATGTGCCCGCAGTACAGCCGATTCCCGAAGGAGAGATCCGCCGCAGCTATACCCCCCACCTAGAAGGGGATCCCCCGGCGATTGTGATGGAATTCATCTCCGAAACCGAGGGCGGCGAGTACTCCATCAATCCCCACTATCCCTATGGAAAATGGTATTTCTACGAGCGCATTTTGCAGGTGCCTGTCTATGTAATCTTTCATCCCAAAACCGGTGAGCTGGATGTCTACCGCCTGGAGAATGGCCGCTATACCCCTGTATCGGCGGATGAAAACCGTCGCTACTGGATCCCGGAGATTGGCTTGTTTTTGGGGGTGTGGCGGGGACAAAAAGCCGAGACCAAAGCCAACTGGTTGCGGTGGTGGACTGCCGATGGGAATTTGCTCCTATGGGGAATCGAACAGGTAGAGCAGGAGCGGCAGCGGGCCGAACAGGAGCGGCAGCGGGCTGAGGCGGCAGAAGCAGCCCTCGAACAGGCCCGTCTGGAACAGCAGCGCCTAGCCGCGAAATTGCGGGAGTTGGGCGTGGATCCCGAGGCAATAGCCGATTGAGGGCTCTCCTAGTAGGTGCGCCCGCGCCAAGAGCGGGGCCGGCTGAGGGCAGATAGGATTATCCGCAGAACGGCCAAGGGATCCGCCAGAGGCGACATCCAGAACGTCCAAGGGGGATCCTGATAGGAGCCGCGAATGCCCAGTAGTACACCTAAGCGCAGAATCAGTAAGCCTAGGTTAAGCCCCAGCAGCACCTGCTCCGTCAGGGAAAAGGGAAACCCCATCCCGGCTTTGCCCAACAGCCCTACAACCACCGGCCCAGGGATCCCTTGGGTGAGGACGAGGAGAGCTATATCCCCCCACAACTGGGCCACAGGGGTGGCATCTTTCAAATCGAGGGATCGGCCCCACTCTCGCCAAGTTTCGCCAAAAGAAGTGTACATGCGCACCTTGAGCAGGTGCCGACCGTCGTAAAAAGCTACTTTAAAGCCGGCTGCCGCAATCTGCCGCACCAGGGTCACATCGTCACAAAATGAAGCCCGCGCCACTGTGTAGCCATTCATCGCTTCCAGCACCGACCGGCGCACTAGCATACATTGCCCATTGGCCATCGTCCGTTCCGGCAGGGTGGCGGTGTCTCCGGCGGCCCCGTAGCGGTAGATCAGGGTCACCAAAAGAGCCGGCTGCAGCCAGCCTTCCCCCCAGTGCTGCAGGATAAACTGCGGTGCCAGGGTGATCAGATCCAGACCTTGGGCCTGGGCAGTTTCCAGCAGGCGCTCCACCAATCCTGGCTGGGGACGGGTATCGGCATCAATGCCCAGGATCCACTCAGAGGCCGGATCCGACTGGAGAAATCCATAGTGCAAGGCCCAGGGGCGCCCCACCCATCCGTTGGGCAAGGGATCGTCGGTTACCAGACGGAAGCGCGGATCCCGCTTGGCCATCTGCAGCACTTTTTCGGGGGTGCCATCTTGAGAGCGGCTGTCCACCACCAGCACCTCCCGCAGGACGGAGCTCTGTTGGTGCAATCCTTCCAGGCAGGGATCGATGCGCTCGGCTTCGTTGAGGGTGGGCAACAACACGCTGACCAAGCCCGGCTGCAAAGGGATCCCAGGCTGACCGGGAGGCAGAGGGGAAGGGCGCCGCAAAGAGGGCAGCAGCCGCGCCAGCAGCACCGCCAGCATCGGCACTTGCATAACCAATAGGCTCAGGGCGGCAGCATCTCCAGCCCAGGCAGGGATCCCGTTCATGCCAGTTCTAACCTGTAAGGGAAAAGTGTCCAAGAATGCTTGCAAGAGAAGCCCAGGGAGGACAAACTCATACTCATGGTGATTTAGCAATTCAAAATCAGTCTGGTTGCATCGTGCCTGTGCCCATCCCCCCTCAAACCTGACGGGCTTTTCATGGATGTCTTCATCCGGCTCAGCCACAAGGGATCCCCTGTTACGGTTGTGAAATTGCACAGTGAAAGGCTCAACGCCGCGATTGCCCGCGAGGTACGGAAAGAGCTAAGCCAAATTCTCACCGAGAAACCGGGGCATTTCTTGTTGGATCTTAGTCAGGTTAGCCTGATCGACAGCATGGGGTTGTCGGTTCTGGTTTGGGCGCATCGCCATTGCCGCACTTTAGGCTATCAACTCAAGTTCTGCAGCCTGCAGGAGCAAGTCAAGCTGCTCTTCTCCATCACCGGCTTGGATGCCATTTACGAGATCTACCCCTCTGTAGAAAAGGCACTTGAGTCTTTTCCGTAGCTCTCCCTATCGGGTCAACTGAGAACCGTCAGGGATCAGCTTCTCAACACCTGGATTAGCCTAACGGTTGAAAACCCGCTCAGGGAGTGGGGTTATCGTTTTGCCTCTCGACCGTCTGGGGCCGGTTCACCTGAGCATAAATCTCTGCTTGCTGCTGGATTTGCTCCCGAACTTGGGGCGGGGCCAGCCGGGCTGCTTGCTCAAACAGCTCAGGCGCTTTTGCCCGTAGGTTTTCATCGGTGGCGGAGCTGAGGGCTATGGCTTTGCCCAACACGGGGGTGAAATCACTGGGATCCGCCGCAATCAACTTGTCGTAGAGGACTACAGCTTTCTCAGTCTGGTTGTTGCGGGCGTAGACAAAGGCCAAGCGCAAACGCACATCATTATCTTCCGGCGCTTCTTCAAGATGCTTCTCCAGCAGGGCAATGGCCTCAGAGGTGCGGCCCAGGGTTAGCTGCACATCCACCAACTGCTGCAGCACCTGGCGATCTTTGGGATCCCCCTCGTAAAGGATCTGGAGCTGTTCTAATGCCCCTTCAAAATCCCCCGTATCCTGCTGGATTTCGGCCAAAAAGGCTCTCAGTTGCCGATTTTCGGGCTCCAGTTGTACCAGCTTCTTCAGCGGCTCAATGGCCCCTTGCGGCTCGTTCAATTGCAGTTGGGTGTCGATCAACCCCCGCAGGGCAATGGGGTTATCCGGCTCCCGCTCCAGCACGACGCGATAGCCGTCTGCCTGGGCCCGCAGTTGCTCGGTTACCAGGCTGGCCTCTGGAGATTCGGAAGGCCCGAGGGCCTGGAATAGCGGGCCAAAGGAGAAGCCCAAGAAAGTTACCGTGCCCACCACCAGCAGCAAAATGTTGAGGAGCTTGCGGGCTGGGGATTCTTGGGGTTTGGACTGAGGCATAAAGGGCTCGCGCAGAAGACTCCTCTGTACTCTATCATCGGCGCCGGGGCAGGCTGCGGGGTGAGGTTACCCAATACCCAAAACTTTTGAAAACAGCATCCAAGGGGAGGGCAATGCCGTACTGAATTTAGGTAGTGCTGAATCTTTTTGCCACCCCTCACTCCCTCTTAACCATGCGGATCACCTGTTACCCCGACAACCTCACCTTGGAAGCCAATCCCCTGCTCACGGTTCTGGAAAATCTGCTCAAGGCGGGGGTGCGCCATGTCCATGCCTGTGGGGGCAATGCCGCCTGTTCCACCTGTCGCATTCTGATTTTGGAAGGCAGCCAAAACTGCCGCAGCATGACCCCTGCCGAGAAGAGGTTGGCCCAACGGCTGGATCTTCCCGTGCATATTCGCCTGGCCTGTCAAACCCGCATCACCGGAGATGTCACCCTGCAGCGGCTGGTGATCGATAAAGCAGATGTGGAAGTAGCTCAACATCAATTGCAGGCCCATTCGGTCGGCAGCCAAGTCACCGCCGCCATTCTCAGCGCTTCCCTGCGGGGGACGGCCAACTTCGACGAGGAGAACTTTCCCTACGATGTTGTCTACACCTTGGGTCGCTACTTCGCCCAAATGGGGGCCTTGGTGCAGCAATATGGGGGAGTACTGGCCAACCAGAGCGGGCTGAGAAGTCTGGCTTTGTTTGGTCTCAAACAACCCGAGCTGGCCGTACAGCAGGCACTGCAGGCGGGATTGGCGCTTGGACAGTCGGTGGCGGAGTTGAACAGGTGTTTGCGGCAACTCTCCTACCCGCAGGTTAAGCTCACCCTCGGGATCCACTACGGCCCAGTCCTTTTGCTGCCCCTCGATCCCCAAGATCCGCAGCGGTTGTCCGCCTTCGGGAAGTCGGTTCAGTTTGCCACCTGGCTGGAGTCGGTTGAGGATGTTTCGCAAGGGGGGGAACAGTCTGAGGAACAGAGCTCCCGGTTGCTCATCTCGGCAGCCGTGTATCGAGCCGTGGAAGGGCAACTCCTGCAGGTGGAGCCTCTTTCGGTGAAACCTTTTCCCAACGCCAAACCCATCCGAGTCTATAGGGTGCATCCCAACCCCGTCAGCTTGCCGACTGGCGAGGAGCAAGCTCCAGAAGCAACCAAGCCTGAACCGCTTGGATGGCTGGAAGCGCTCCGGGAATGGCTACAGGCTTGGTCTCGTTTTTGAGGGATCCCTTCAGGCAAAAACGCCATCCCTTTGCTGAACTTGGGCCTGCAAATAGGGGATCCCCATCCGGTGGCAGTAGTCGCCGAAGCTCTCGCCAGGACGGCGCTCCTGCTTGTAGACCTGCAGGAGAACTCTCATCAGCGGCACGATCTGGCTGATGTGTACCCGATCCTGAAACACTTGCGCCAGGCGATCCCCCTGCGGGCTGGCTCCCAGCCAAATCTGGTAGTAGCCATTGGGGGCGGATCCCACCAATCCCAGTTCCGCCAAGTAGGGTCGGGCACAGCCGTTGGGGCAGCCGGTCATGCGCACCAAAAAGGGCGAATCCTGCAGATCCAGCTCCTGCAACAGCCGATCCAACTGGCGAACCAGCCCCGGCAAAGCCCGCTCCGACTCGGTAATCGCCAACCCACAGGTGGGCAGGGCAGGGCAGGCCATCGACAGCCGCACCAGTTGGGGGATCTCTTCCTTGGAAAGCACCCCGTGGGATTTGAGGATCTGGTTGATGGCATCCCGCTGCTGCTCCGCAATGTCGATGAAAAGTAAATCCTGAGTGGGGGTCAGCCGCACGTGCAGAGAAAAGGCTTCCACAATCCGGCGCAGCGCCGTTTTGAGCTGCCGCTCTGGGGTGTCCTGGATGCGGCCATTTTCAATGGAGATGCCCAAAAACCAACGGCCATCCCCCTGCTCGTGCCAGCCTAGGTAGTCGTCGCTGTTGGGGACAAACTTGGGCATGCGCCGGAAGGGCAACAACTTCTCCCCCAGGTACTGCTCGACCACACGGCGAAACTTGCGGATCCCCCAGTCTCTCACCAAGTATTTCAACCGCGCCTGCTTGCGGTCGTGCCGGTTGCCGTAGTCCCGCTGTACCGCCAAAACCGCTTGGCAAACCCGATACACCGATTCCGGCGGGGCAAAGCAGAGCTTTTGGGCCAAAAGGGGCTGGGTTTCTTCCTTGCCGTGGGTACGCCCCATGCCCCCACCCACCACAATGTTGAAGCCCTTCAAGTTGCCCTTGCGATCCGTGAGCACAATCAAGCCCAAGTCCTGGGAGTACACATCTACCGTGTTTTCCCCGGCTACGGCGATGGCGGTTTTAAACTTGCGGGGCAAATAGACGGGGCCATACAGGGGTTCTGGGCCCTCTAACCTCACCCCGTTGCCGACAAACTTCTCGGCTTCCACCACTTCCTCATCCACCGGTGGGATGGGAACCGGCTCCCCATCCACCCAGATCTCGTAGTAGGCAGAGGTCTTCGGAGCCAACAGATCCGCCAGCTTGCGGGCATACTCTTGGGCATAGCGATAGGCAGGGCGATTTTTGTAGGGGGCAACCGGTGCCATCACGTTGCGGTTGACATCGCCGCAGGCGGCCAGGGTGGATCCCATCTGTTTGAGAATGCTGGCTATGGTGGCCTTGAGGTTTTTCTTGAGGATCCCATGCAACTGAAAGGTTTGCCGCGTTGTGGCTCGCAGGGTGCCATTGCCGTACTCATCGGCCAGCCGATCCAGGGTCAAGTAAAGCTGGGGGGGCACGTGTCCCCCTGGGATGCGGGTGCGCAACATGATGGAATAGGCCCGCTCCAATCCTTCCTGCTTCCGTTGCTGCCGCCGATCCCGGTCATCCTGCTGGTAGGCGCCATGGAACTTGAGCACCTGCACCGCCGCCTCGCTGAAATGGGTGGTGTCTTGGGCCAGCTCCTGCTGAAGGGGATCCCGTAGAAAGTGGCTGTCTGCCTTGATCTGCTCCACCTTGGAACGCTTGGCCTCGGATGGGATCATGGGGGGCATTGATAATCTCCAGTAAACCGGTCGGAATACTTGTGAATAACAGGCTATCACCTCCTTTGAAGAGCGTCCAGTTGGAAAAGTCAGCCTCTTATCCGGGTTTTGTCCCAAACCCGCAAAGCTTGTCATTTGAGTCAGCTGGAGATGTCGGCGCTGCTAGCTGGCCAGGGCTAGGCGGGCACCGTACTCCTGCACCGACCACAGTTGCCAGGCACAATTCCCCTGCAGCTCCAAGACCAAGTCGTGGTAGGCCAGGAGGGTGGGGCGATGCCCAACGCTGATGTAGGTGGTGTTCAGGTGTTGCAGTTGCAGGTAGAGCAGTTTTTCGTTGGCCACATCCAGGGCGCTGGTGGCCTCGTCCAAAATGGCGTAGCGGGGCTGGGTGATCAAAATGCGGGCAAAGGCAAGACGCTGCTGTTCCCCTAGGGAGAGAGTGCTGGCCCAGTCTTTCTCCACATCAAAGCCGCCCACCCGCTCCGGCAAGTCTCCCAGGTTCACCTGGGCCAAGACTCGGATGAGATCTTCATCGGTGAGGTCTCGGCGGCGTTTGGGATAGAGCAGTTGATCCCGCAGGGATCCCAGCAGCATGTAGGGCTTCTGGGGCAAAAAGAGCATCTCCTGAGTATCTGGGCGGGCGATGGATCCCTGGCCGTTGGTCCATAGGCCGGCAATGGCCCGTAACAGGGAACTTTTGCCGCTGCCGCTAACACCGACAATCAAAAGCCGTTGGTCGGCTTCCAAGGCGAAGGAGAGATCCCGAACCAGGGTTCGTTCTGAATTGGGGGTGAGCAAAGTGACGTGGTGCAGCGCCAATTGCTGGGCAATGCGAGTTTGAATGTTGCTTTCCCGAGCGCTGGTGTGGCGCAGCGCCGGATCTTCCAGAGACTCGTGAAAGGAGCCTAAGCGGTTGATCCCGGCGGCAAAACTGGAAATGCTTTGAATCTGGTTGGCCACAATGGAGAGGGCGCTCAACACCTGGCTGAAGGCAATGGTGGCTTGGGTAATGGTGCCGAAATCTCGCACGCCGCTGAAGTAAAGGGGGGCGACGATGACATAGGGCACAATGCGGGTGAAATAGTTGTAGGCGTATTGGAAAATATCGATGATGGCCTGCCAGATGATCAGCAAATTAAAATTGCGCAAGGCCGCACCAAAGCGATGCAAAATTTGCCTGAGTTCTTGATCCTCTCCCTGGTAAAAGGCGATGGACTCGGCGTTGTCGCGCACATGCACCAAGCTGTAGCGGAAATCGGCTTCATAGCGCAGTTGATCGAAGTTAATTTTGATCAGCTTGCGACCAGCCAAAATGGCAATGGCGGTACCAATGGTGGCATAGACCACCAGACCCAACGCCAACGGACGAGAAATGCCATAGAGAATGCCGGTGAAGGCGTAGAGGGTGAGAATCGAGTCGAGAATGTCCAACAGGAAGGAGAGGGTGGTGCCGGTAAAGGAGCGGACATCCTCTGATATACGCTGGTCGGGGTTGTCGATTTCGGTGTTGGCGGCGTTGGAATCCAGCTCGTAGTAAGCCCGCTGATTGAAGTAGCGATCCAGAAAATGATCGGTCAGCCATTCTCGCCAAAACAGCCCTAGCTTGAGGCGAGTGTAGCGGTAGATCACCAAAATCGGAATGGCTGAGATAATCAGCACTCCATAAATAATCAAAAATTGCCAGAAAGTGGGCTCTTCTTTTTGCTGCAGAGCTGTGTCGATAAACCGAAAGATAAAGCTGATCATCACGTTCAGCCGGTTTACCGTCAGCGACAGAAACAGCAAAAAGGTGAGCAGCGCCCACTGCAACCAGCGCTGGCGAAGCTGCCGCCACACTGCCCCAAAACAAAGGCTGCTCAGAGCCAAGCTGACCGAGGCCACCCACAGCACTGGCGAGGACAAGTTTCTCTTCGTTTGCGCCACCAATCCGGCTGCCACATTGGTGAAAAACTCCGGGAACAGGGCTTGACCGACCAAAGTCACCCCAATCTCCACAAAGAACATCAGGGCAACCACAAACACCATGGCCGCTGCCAGCAAGCCCAAAAAGATCCAGCCCCCATAGCGTACTCTGGGGTAAAAGTAGGGCTGGGCCACCGTGATAAACCGATCCCACAGTTTGCGGTCAAAGTTAAATTGAGAGGCTTGGGATTCCATTTTTGCGGTCGGCGGAGAGAGCAAGATCGACATCTCTCAGGCTAGCAGGCCACGGCTGCCAATCTGTGTTCAATAGGAGCAAATTCCATTGGGGGTGGAACAGGTTCGGTGTCTCTTCAACCTTGCAACCGGTTTTGCCAAGCCGATTGGGCCGCCAGCCACACCGTCTGAACCGGCACGTGAAACTCCTGGGCGCGGGCCACACAGTCGCGAAACTCCGGCTGAGCGTTGACGATGCGGCCATGGTGGCGGGCCACTTTGATGTCGACCAAGCCGTAAGGGGTTTCCACCCGCTCAATGACCCGCTCCAGTAGGGTGCGCTGCTGTTGGAAGTGGCGAATGCCCAGGGTGGTGGTCTCCCGGAAGATGAGATCTTGACACTCCGGCACCCGATCCGGCGGACAGATGACGGTAAGCAGGATCCCCGGCCGCCCCTGTTTCATGGTGATCGGCTGGGTAAACACGTCCCAGGCCCCGAGGGCCAACAACTGCTCGCAGGTGTAGGCAACCACTTGGGGGTTGAGATCGTCAATTTGGGTCTGCAACACCGATACCGTTTCCGTTAGCTCTCCCCCATCGGCTTCCCCAATCCAGAGACGAAACACGTTGGGAATGGGCAGCTCTTGGGCACCGGCCCCACGCCCCACTTTTTCCACCCGCATCGGCGGACAGGGGCCAAACTCTTCCGCCAACGCCACAGCCAAGGCTGCTCCTGTGGGGGTCACCAGCTCGGCTTCCACCCCGTTGCTGAACACCGGCACGCGGCCCATTTCCCACAACTCGATCACCGCCGGCACCGGCACGGCCAATTTGCCATGCTCTGTGCTCACCCAGCCGCCCCCAACAGGATGGGGGGATGACAACACCCGCTCCACCTGCAGCCAATCCAGGCCAATGCAAGTGCCGACAATATCCACCAAAGCATCCACTGCCCCCACTTCGTGAAAGTGCACTTTTTCCACAGGCATCTGATGGACTTTTGCTTCCGCCTGCGCCAACTTTTCAAACACCGCCAAGCTGCGGGCCTTAATGGCTGGGGAAAGCTGGGATCCCGCGATCAAAGCCTGAATCTCTGCCCAATGCCGAGCAAGGGATCCCCCACTCTGGGATCCCAGTACCTCTACCACAGCTTGCAGAGCAGGCTGCCCACACCGCTGCACCCGGCTCACCTGCAAGCCATATTCCCCCTCGATGCCCAACGCCTGGAGCTGACGGTTGAGGTACTCCAAAGGCACCCCGCAATCCAGCAGGGCTCCTAGACACATATCGCCGGCAATGCCCGCCGCACAGTCGAAGTAGGCTATTTTCATGCTGGAGAACTGGGGGTAGCCGCTGCCGCCAGAATGGACTTGGATCCCTCTTGATTGTAGGCAGCAACCGGCCTGGAAAAGGCGATGGGAGAAGAATCAAGCTTCTCCAGAGTCGGAAGATTCAGAAGATCGGGCAGCAGATTCCCGCCACTGTTGGATGACGTTGCCCAAATTGCGCCGGAATTCTCCAATGCCCAGCAGGGATCCGGGCTGGGGATCCCAGGAAGCTGAGAACACACCGTAGCTGATGCCCAAAAAACCAAGGCCAAACAAGGTCAGCGACTCTGCCAAGGTGAAGTAGGGGGGCAGAGCGACCACATGGTTGGTCAAGAGATAGTAATTCACAAAAAAGCTGCTCAGGCCCAGCCCAGAAGGGATCCCAGAAAACACCAGAATCCGCCGCACCATCCGCCGGCTGACCTCAGGGGGAATCACGGCAACAGGCTCCTTCTTGGCCGGCTTCTTCTCCACCTCAACAGAGGCGGAGGGGGAGCGACGGCGAAAGGTTTTGGACTGGCGGCTGGATTTGCCCACGAAGACAGATCTCCGATAGCGTTTTGGATGGGCTGCCTACTTTTTCACCCGGATGTTCAGCCGTTCGGCCAGCTCCCGGAAGCGGTCAGGAGAATGCTTGGCGATGTAGTTGAGCAAACGCTTGCGACGACCGATCATCATCAGCAGGCCGCGGCGGGAGTTGAAATCCTTCGGGTTTCTCTGAAGGTGCTGAGAGAGCTGGTTGATGCGACTGGTGAGCAGAGCCACCTGAACCTCGGCAGAACCGGTGTCGGTGTCGTGCAGTCGATAGCTCTCAATGATCTGCTGCTTCTCTTGTTGCAATAAGGCCATAAGATCAAGGGACTGGATGCACTGCTTCAAGATAATAACATCGGCTTTTCCTCCCTCGCTATGGCCGAGGAGGGTTATGGAGAGAATGGGATATGACAACAACCTCTGGGGATCCTCCGGCACTGCCCGCTTTGCTGGAGCTGTTGAACTCACAAGACTTGGGAAATCGGCTGCGCGCTGTTAACAAAGCCAGAGAACTGCCTGGGCCAGAAGCCCTGACATTGCTGCAGCGAGCGATTCACGACGAGAATGCCCGCGTCCGTTATGCTGCCATCAGCCAGATGGGCACCCTGTCTGGCGTCGATCCGAACCTACTGTTGCCCATTTTGCAGCGCTCTTTGCGAGAGGATCCGGAGTTCGATGTGCGGGCTGCTGCCGCCGCTGCCCTGGGGGATCTCAAGCAGCCACAGGCCCTGGCCGATCTCCTGGAAGCTTATCGGCGAGAAACGGAGTGGCTGGTACAGTTTAGCATCATCGCTGCCCTGGGAGAGCTGGGGAACCCTGCCGCCTTCGACACTCTGGTGGAAGCTTTGCAGGACAAGAGCGAGCTGATCACCACAGCCGCTGCCGCTGCCTTGGGCGATCTGGGGGATCCGCGGGCCATCCCCTACCTGGATCCCCTCATTGATTCCGACGACTGGCAACTGCGCTACCGCGTCTGCATTGCCCTGGCCAAGTTGGGAACAGAAGCCGCTCGCGCCGGACTGACCCGGCTGGCCCAGGATTCCCAAGAACAGGTGGCCGTACATGCCCGGGCTGCCTTGGGATCCCTGTAGTTCCCTAGCTCATGGCATTGATGATGTAGTCAAAGTAAGGGGCGGCTTCAGCGGCTGCCGCCGGCTCCAACAAGCTGAGGGCAGCTTCCTTCAAAAAGACAATCGCATCGATCATGCCGGCGATGGGTACGTTGAGGGCATTGTACATTTCCCGCACCCCTATCAGGCCAATAGACTCAATCGGCTCTTTGCTGCCGGCAATAATGCCATAGGTCACCAGACGCAGATACCAGTCGTAATCTCGCAAACATTGGTTGTAGCGCTTGTCACCGTAGGCATTGCCACCGGGTTGCACGTACTCGGGCCGCTTGGCGAATAGCTGCTTCTGGGCCTGGTCAATGATGCGCTTTTTGTTTTCTGCTAACACCTGAGCGATTTGCAAGCGCCTCTCGCCGGTGGTCATGTAATTCCTGATGGCTTCCAGTTCGCTAACTGAGAGGTAACGCAGCTGGTCATCCGCGGTCTCGATGATCTGGTTGATCACGCTCACGGTAGGGATTCTCCTGTTTTCTAACTTGCTTTCAATTCGGTTCATCAATTCGCAACCCATCCCCCCAGCCCAAGGTCGGCCCAAGAGATGAGCAGGTAGCTCGGCAAGCCAGCGCCGCCGGCTGCTCCCAGTTTAGGATAGGGCAAACCTTCCCTCAAGCACTTTGGCGTGACTCCATCTCGAGACTGGCCCTAGATCCGGCCTCGCAGCCATTGGGCCATCTCATTGCGGCGTGGGGCAGCCTCCAGACACACCTCTTCGGTAATCCGCCCCTCTTGGTAAAGCCTAAACAGGGATTGATTCATGGTACACATGCCCTCATAGGAGCCGTCGGCGATCAGCTCCTCAATTTCGTCCACCGCCCCCCGCTTGATGTAGTCCCGAATGGCATCGGTGTTGCGCATGATCTCGTGGGCCGCAGCTCGCTTGCCATCGGTGGTGCGCACCAGGGTTTGAGCGATGATCGCCACCAGGGTTTCTGCCAGCTGCAGACGCATCGGCTCCTGTTCTTCCGGCTTGTAAATCCCCAGCAGACGCTCGATGGTGCGGACGGCGCTGTTGGTGTGCAGGGTTCCAAAGACCAAGTGGCCCGTCTGGCCGGCCTTCAGGGCAATATCCACTGTCTCTCGATCCCGCATCTCCCCAATCAGGATGATGTCCGGATCTTCCCGCAGAGAGGCTTTCAGGGCATTGGCAAATTCCAGGGTGTGGATCCCGACCTCCCGCTGCCGCACCATCGATTTCTTGCTCTGGTGGACGAACTCGATGGGATCCTCAATGGAAATGATGTGTTTGGGAAAGTTGGAATTGATGTAGTCCACCATCGCTGCCAAGGTTGTGGACTTACCGGATCCGGTGGGGCCGGTCACCAAAACCAAGCCTTTGTGCTCTTCGGCAATGCGCTTCAAGACTTCCGGCGCCCGCAACTGCTCCAGCGTCAAAATTTTCAACGGGATCAGACGCATCACCATAGCCGGGCCAAGAAGGGAAACAAAGCAGTTGACCCGACACCGCACCAAACCCTCGTACTGGATGGCAGTATCCAGTTCCAAACATTCCTCAAACTGGCGAATTTGGCTCTCCGGCAGGCTTTCCCGCAGCCAGCCATAGAACATCTCGGTGGTGGTGACCGGGTAGTTGGTCAAAAGCATTTGCCCCCGATCCCGAAAGCGGGGCACTTCTCCTACCCCCAAATGAATATCTGAGTAGCCTTTGTCATAGGCTTCCTGCACCAGTTGGCGCAGGGTCAGGCCCGCAGGAGCAGCTGGAGCCACTGGGATCCGACCGGCAGCCGTTGGGCGAGCTGGTGGCGCAAAAGGCGGGGCAGCAGGAGTGGGGACAGGTGGCGACACTGGAGGCCGAGCAGCAGCAGCCGGAGCCGGAGTGGGCGGGGGCATTCGAGGGGGAGCGACAGGATCGGGCACAGGCACAGGCACCTGAGGGGGAGCGACAGCCACACCAGGAGGAAGGGGCCGACCCAGAATGGGGTTGGGGGGGCTTTTGGCGTTGACAGGCCGGGATCCCATCCCTTGGGAAGCTGAACCCAGCACCGGATCCAGTTGCGTTGGGGGCTCCACCGGGGGCGTTTGAGCAGCCGGACGAGGCGGACGCTGCATGACCGGCGGAGCCGGGGGCTGCCAATTGGAGTCCAAATCGGTGGGAAACTGGTTTTCGGGGCTGACCTCGCTCATGACAAGCCTCGCTTCTGGCAGGGTTTGCGTCGATCTTAGGCTAGCATTCCCCGCCTGAGCAGAGGCTTAACCCACTCACCGACAAAGCTCCGGGAAGCTCCCTAAAAATTGGACGGATGGCGAATGAGACTCAGAAACTCTTCGCGGGTACGGGGATCCTCCTGAAACACCCCCACCATCGAGCTGGTGACCGTCCAGGAGCCGGCCTTTTGTACCCCCCGCATCACCATGCACATGTGGGTAGCCTCGATAACCACCCCCACCCCGTAGGGATCCAGCACCTCCATCAAGGCCTCAGCAATTTGCCGTGTCAGGCGTTCCTGAACCTGCAGGCGGCGGGAGTACATCTCGACGATACGGGCAATTTTGCTTAGGCCCACCACCTTTTGCTTGGGGATGTAGGCCACATGGGCTTTGCCGATAAAGGGCAGCAGATGGTGCTCGCACAGGCTAAACAGAGACACATCCCGCAACAGCACCATCTCGTCATGGCCCTCATCAAAGATGGCACTGTTCAGTAGCTCCTCCAAAGACTGCCGATACCCACTGGTCAAAAACTTCAAAGCCGCAACCACTCGTTCCGGGGTTTTTCGCAGCCCCTCCCGTTGGGGATCCTCCCCGATCCCCCGCAGCAGCGTCTCCACCGCCGCCACCATAGCCGGATCTGAGACATCCGAGCTACCCAATTCTTCTTCCGCAAAAGTGGCTCGATCTCGAATCACCCGAGACTTGAAATGGGCTTTGTCATCCATTCGAGATTGCGAGCCAGATCCGGGTTTCGCAAGGGTCATAGCAGGATATTCCTTGTTGAACGAAAGGCTAAGAGAACTCAGTGCAACTCAGCTCAAGGGGCATCCAGTCAAAAGCTGCGATAGCCAAGACCATCCTCAGTCAGGGGCAAGCCTAAAAGGCTCCCACCGCAGGCATGAAGGTGAGATCTTCCACCACCGCGCCTGTGGGCAACCGAACAATATAGGTAATCAAATCGGCTACCCATTCCGGCGAGAGCATTTTGGAACGGTCGAAGTTGACCCCTACCGTGCCCGTATCCCAGAGGGACGTGTCCACGGCACCAGGGCACAGGCTGGTGACCCGAATGCCATGCTGTCGTTCCTCTTCGGCCAAAGCTTGAGAAAAGCCCATTAGGCCGAACTTGCTGGCACAGTAAGCTCCCCAGTTGGGAAAAGCTCGCTTGCCCGCAATCGAGATGACGTTGACAATCGTGCCGCAGCGCTGCCGGCGCATTCCGGGAAGTACGGCTTGGGCACACAGAAAAGCTGCCGTCAAGTTCAAGTCGATCACTCGCTGCCAATCCGACAAAGGTAAGGTGGCCAAAGGGCCAACGTGGGCCATGCCCGCATTATTGACCAAGACATCGCAGACGCCAAATCGATCCAGGAGAGCCTGCAACTGCTGGGGCAGAGCTGCTAAGTCGGCCAAGTCCATGGGAAAAACCGCTGCCTTGCCGCCCTGGGCTTGGATTTGGGCTTGCACCGCCAGCAGATCAGGTTGGGAACGGGCCACCAGAGCTACTGCTATCCCTTGTCGGGCTAGGGCTAGGGCTACAGCTCTGCCGATCCCTCGACTGGCCCCTGTAATCAGAGCACGTTCGGGAAACTTTGTCTCAAAACTCATTTACAACAAGCCTCTGGAGTGCGCCACACAAGCAAGCGCCGCCCAGGCCTGAGAAACTTCGTTAACTAAGTTTAACACTGATTTTCCGCTGCTTCGCTTGGAATCAGGGCGAGGCGTAGAAACCTTATTCTGTCCTGCTCAAGATCTGGCTGCTGGCTGTTGGATCTCGATCCGGTTGGACGGGATCCGGGGACATGGTAGTGTGGTAAAAATAGTGAAAATCTTTTGCAACAACAACCGTCATGGCTGAGTCTTTGTTTTCTCCAAGCCCCACTGCCGCGCGGGAGGATCCCTCCTACATCCTTCAGCTTGAGGGCATCAGCAAGGGGTTTCCCGGCCAGCGGCAGTTGGTTTTGCGGGAAGTCGAGTTTCGCCTGCCCCAAGGAGACATCCTCAGCATTGTGGGCCCATCAGGTTGTGGGAAAACCACCTTATTGCGCACCATTGCCGGATTTGAGCAGCCGGATAGCGGGCGGATCCTGCTGGGGGGGCAGGTTGTGGCTGGGGAGGGGCAGTGGATCCCACCGGAGCGACGGGGAGTGGGGCTGGTGTTTCAGGATTTTGCCCTGTTTCCCCACTTGAACGTGTTGGCCAATGTGATGTTTGGCCTCCGACCCACTACCCCGTTTGCGTCGGCGGCAGGGGGTGGCAATCGCTCCTCCTCAACTGAGTTGCGAGCTGAGTTGCAAGGCGCTGCCCAACAGGCGCGGGAACGCGCTTACGAGGTGTTGCGGTTGGTGGGCCTGGAAGACTACACCCATCGTTATCCCCACGAGCTTTCGGGTGGGCAACAGCAGCGAGTGGCTTTGGCGCGGGCTTTGGCCCCCAAGCCCAGCTTAATTCTGTTGGATGAGCCGCTGAGCAATTTGGATGTGCAGGTGCGCTACTATCTGCGGGAAGAAATCCGCAAAATCCTCAAGCAAACCCAGACCTCGGCCATTTTTGTCACCCACGACCAAGAGGAGGCTCTCTGCCTTTCCGACTGGGTGGCGGTGATGCGGGAAGGCCGTATTGAGCAATGGGGATCCCCGGAGGAGGTTTACCGGGAGCCGGCTACTCGCTTCGTGGCAGAGTTTATTACCCAGGCCAACTTTCTGCGCTGTGAGCGGCGGGAGTTTGGTTGGCAGGCTGAAGAGCTGCTGCACATCCCATTCCAGGCTTTGAGGGATCAGCCCGACCCCAGCTTGCGCTGCGCAGAGTTGATGGTTCGACAGGAGGAGTTGCATTTGCATCCTGATCCTCAGGGCGGCATTGTCATTCGGGATCGACAGTTTTTGGGGCGAGAGTACCGCTATTCCCTGATCACAGCAGCCGGCAAAGAATTGCACGCCCTAGCCCGGGAAGCCCTGCCTGTGGGCGCGCGGGTTCACATTGCTGTTGGGCAAGGTCGGCTGTTCCCCCTCGCTGAGGGGTCCTCCGTGGCTGAAAAAGAGCCAAATCGCGCAAAAAGTAAAAGTGTTGCCTGAGTCGGGGTTCTTTTGCACACCTTTAGCAACCCATCTTC
Organism: Thermostichus sp. OS-CIW-30; assembly: GCF_054060215.1. NCBI lineage: Bacteria > Bacillati > Cyanobacteriota > Cyanophyceae > Thermostichales > Thermostichaceae > Thermostichus > Thermostichus sp. OS-CIW-30. The sequence goes on from NZ_JBSSCZ010000002.1 coordinate 96,798, forward strand.
CCCGCGACACGAAAGCCTTCGCCCCAGATAGGGCTTAGACTGGCAAGACGGTGGTCCAGGCTGGTAGCTCCCTCTGGAGGGACAAACTGGGTAGGCTGTTGGTGGAGGATTCAGTGCCAAGCTATGCAGGGATCCCGCATCGTGGCAGGCCCATCGGAGAACCGGATCGCCTTGGCGGAGTTCCGGGTGGGCGTGGATGCGGTCATTTTCTCCATCGACACTGAGCAGAATCGCCTCCTGGTGCTGCTGGTGCGGCGGCGGGAGGATCCCTTCCGCGGTTGCTGGGCCCTGCCAGGAACACTGGTGCGGCGCTCAGAATCCCTAGAAGCAGCGGCCTACCGCATCTTGGCGGAGAAAATTCGTGTTAAAAACCTCTATCTGGAGCAGCTCTACACCTTCGGGGGGCCGGAGCGGGATCCCCGCGAGGCCGAGGATGGCTATGGAGTGCGCTACCTGTCGGTCAGCTACTTTGCCCTGGTGCGGTTCCAGGATGCTGAATTGCTGGCAGACGGAGTGGAGGGCATTGCCTGGTATCCCGCCGACCAAATTCCCTCTTTAGCCTTTGACCACGAAGAGATTTGCCGCTATGCCCGCCGTCGCCTCTGCGCCAAGTTGGAGTACAGCCCGATTGCCTTTGACATTTTGCCCGCCACCTTCACGCTAGGGGAGGTCTATCAGCTCTACGGCACCGTTTTGGGCGAGGGGTTCTCCGACTACTCCAATTTTCGCGCCCGCCTACTGAAACTGGGTATCTTGCAAGATACCGGCCAGAAAAGTTCCCAAGGAACAGGCAGACCGGCAACCCTCTACCGTTTTGATGCGGCTGCTTTCGAGAAAATCCGTCATAAGCCGATGGTGTTTGTCTGAAGGCCGTCTGAGGGATCCCGGCTCGCCAAGGCCAAGCTGGCCAGATCGGTTGGTATAGATTGGCTTTTATTCAAAGGGAGTTCCATTACATGACCACCTAGACAAAGGTTTATGCCTTGATCATGGTCATTTCAAGTTAGGCTGAGACACTTCCCAACTACTCCGCGTCGCTTCCACAACTATCCTCAACCCCTCTTCCAATGGAACAGTTTCATTCCTCGTTAAAATGACTACAGTCGTTTCAGGTTAGGGTGAGACGCCTAGGCTACTGAGAAAAGCTTTCTAGCCCTTTGCATTATTGCTCCGCAACGCTGACGCGACCAAGGTTTTAGGTGTGGGTGCAGTGTCCTAGTTTGAATCAAAGTGACCATATAGGATAGGAGCAGCCTGGTCATGACGCACTCAACTATCCCGGGAACCTTGCCAAGACAAATCTTTTGATGGATGCCGTAGAAGCCTGCTTCAGCACGGCTCAGATGCTTTCGGTGCCGTCCCCAAACTGCCTAGCGCTGCGGTTGGCTGAGCGAAGGTCTCAGGCCGGGATCCCAAGGGACAGTTCCTTTGGCGAACGCTCCGTGTAGTAGCAATGGAACAGGCTGAGGTCACCAGCAGCCTGGGGGCTGTGCTAAGATCAGAGACCGTGACAGGTGTTGTTTCAGGAGTTATCCAGGCATGTCTGCAGCAATAGATATCGCTGATGCCACCTTTGAGGCAGAGGTGCTGCGCAGCGATATTCCAGTTCTGGTTGATTTTTGGGCACCTTGGTGTGGCCCCTGTCGGATGGTGGCTCCTGTGGTTCAGGAGATAGCTGAGCAGTATGTTGGCAAAGTTAAGGTTGTAAAAATCAACACCGACGAGAACCCTCAAACTGCCAGCCAGTACGGTATTCGCAGCATTCCCACCCTGATGTTGTTCAAGGGCGGCCAGAAAGTGGATGTGGTGGTTGGCGCCGTACCCAAGGCAACTCTGACCACGATCCTGGAAAAGCACTTCGACACACCTGCCGAAGCCTGAGGACAGCCCTGAGGCCAGGAGCCTGGATGTTTCAGAATGTAACTTTTGGGTTCTGGATTAGAACCCAGCTGCCATTTTGTGCCGAGAACTGATTAAAGTAATTCCAGAGAACTTTAGGATCCCAGCTTGACCGATTCTGTTTCTTCCCTTCTGCGAGAGGTTTTTTCCAACGCTGAGACTCGCCTAAAGCAGTTGGAGCATCACCCCAACCGGACAGCCTGGCTGCGTATTTTGCAGTCGCTGCAGCGCATGGGATCCCTAGAGCTGAGCCGTTTGGATGCCAAGATCTTGGCGGCCACTCTTGAGGATCTGGAGCAGGGGTTTGCCGCCTTCCAAAACTACGCTCATCAACGCAAGATCACCGTTTTCGGGTCGGCACGGCTAGGGCCAGAAAGTCCCGAATATCGCCAGGCCCAGTTGTTCGCCCACTGCATCAGTCAACGGGGGTTCATGGTGATGACGGGGGGCGGCAGCGGCATCATGGAAGCCGGCAATCGAGGGGCAGGGCTGGAGAACTCTTTTGGGCTCAATATCCAGCTTCCCTTCGAGCAAATGGCCAATCCCGTCATTGCTGCCAGCGATCGGGTTATCAACTTCAAGTATTTCTTTTCGCGCAAGCTCTTTTTTGTTAAAGAAACTGACGCGCTGGTGCTTTTTCCCGGCGGTTTCGGCACTCAGGATGAAGCCTTTGAATGCCTAACCCTGATGCAAACCGGCAAAACCAAGCTCATGCCCTTGGTGCTGGTGGACAGAACAGGTGGCTGCTACTGGAAAGAATGGGACGAATACGTGCGGGAGCACCTGCTTGGTCGCGGCTTGATCAGCCCAGAAGATCTCTTCCTCTACACCCTAACCGACGACGTGGAAGATGCCTGCCAGCAGATTGTCGATTTTTATCGCGTCTTTCACAGCAATCGCTACGTGCGGGAGCTCCTGGTTTTGCGCTTGAACACCAGACTCTCACCGGAAGCCCTAGACATCTTAAACGAAGAGTTTGCCGATATTCTCGATTCGGGCCGGATCGAGCAAACTGGGGCCTTGCCGGAGGAAGCCGAGGAAGATATTGCCCATCTGCCACGGCTGGTGATGCACTTCAACCAGCGCAACTTCGGACGGCTGTGGCAAATGGTGCGCCGGATCAACAAGCTTCACCCGGAACAGCCGGATCCTCTGCAAATGCGCCCTGAACAAAAGTAGATGTATCAGCGCTCTCAGAACCATCCAAGAACCAGCAGCCAATTGTTTTGGTGGTGCTCCCAATGGGCCGGTTGTTTGTCAAAATCTGCGGCATCACCCGTCAGGATCAGGCGGAGGCCATCGCCGCGCTGGGGGTGAGTGCCCTTGGGTTCATCGCGGTGCCCAATACCCCCCGCTATTTGCCCCTCTCGGAAATGGCTCGTTGGGTGGGATCCCTGCCCGGCCCTGTGGAAAAGGTGGGGGTCTTCCTGGATCAGGATCCCCGCGCCATCGCCGCCTGGGTGGAAACGGTGGGCCTCACGGCTGTCCAGTTGCATGGCCAAGAATCCCCGCAGGATTGTCAGCAATTGGGGGAATGGCTTCCCGGGATCCGCCGCATCAAGGCCCTGCGCGTCCGCCAGCCGCAAGATCTGGAAGTGGCCAATCTCTACCGAGACTGTGTGGAGATGCTGCTTTTGGATGCTTATCACCCCCAACAGGCGGGGGGAACGGGGCGAACCCTGAATTGGCCAGAACTTGCTCGCCTTTCGCGTGAGCGGGCTCTGCCCTTGCCTTGGCTACTGGCCGGTGGTCTGAACCCGGACAATGTTCTGCAGGCGCTCAGCCACCTGCAGCCAAGCGGCATCGACCTCTCCAGTGGTGTGGAACGTCGGCCAGGCGATAAAGACATCGACAAAGTCCGGCACCTGCTGCAGCAGCTTGGCTCCCAAGGGTGGGAGATTGCTCCTACTCTGCCGCCGATAACGCCAAGCGCAACGGGATGATCATTTGGCTGGGTTCCTACTGCAGCGACTGAATATCCAACCCCGGCTCGAACATCAGCTCTTTCACTTCCCCAAATCGGCCCATCACTCCAAGCTCCCGGTCGTTAAAGGTCACCAACACACCGCCCGCATTGCCGGTACGCAACACGATTGACTGCTCCGCTTCCCAATTCAACTCGGCCCCTGGCTGTAAGGTGGCCTCAAAAACCGTTTGCCCATCGGCGATGACCCGCAACCAGGAAGGGCGCTCCACAACGCGAATATCCAGACGCACCGGCTTGCGCCCCGCCCCCCCTGAGTGAGCATCCAAGACCTCGGGGAAGACGCCCTGAATGCGCGTCCATTGGTCGAGGGTGGGAAACAGTTGGCGGGCCGTGGGCTGAACTGCCGACAGAGTGGGATCCGGGGAGTTGGCAGCAGGCGGTTGCTGGCCGGATCCCTCCCGACTGACCGTTGACAGGCTCACCAGCCAACGCCCAAAGGGATTGCCTGTGCCTTCCAAAAGAGCCGACAATCCCCCCACCGTCAGCACAATCAGCACCACATAAGCGGCCCAAAGGTGGAGAGGACGCAGGGCAAAGGTAGGTTGCTGGCCGACAACGGCAAGAGGAGCTGGCGCGTGGGGCGTTTTGGCCGATAAAAGCGGAGAAGCACGCCGAGAGAGGGTTTCGCCATCCAACCCCAAATAGTCGGCATAGCGCTTGAGAAACCCTTGCACATACACCGGCTCCGGTAACCGGCTCAAGTCAGCTTCCTCCAGCGCCTGCAGATATTGGCAGCGAATGAAGGTATCGTTAGCTACTTCTGTCAACGTCAGTCCCCGTGCCTCCCGTGTTTGCCGCAACAGGGATCCCAGGGCTTCTAAAGAGTGTGCTGGCTCTTGCATCATTTGGCCACCTGCGGAAGAAAGGAGGCTACTGTGAGAGTTTGCACTCAGTTAGAGGCTCTGACGAGCTAATCGCGTGAGCGGGCCGGAGGCCTTAGAGGGCGCTTCCCGAGCGAGGATGAGCTGCTGTGCCCGGTGAGAGGGGCCAGCAAAGCTTGGAGCTCATGGGGATCCAACTGGCGGAACTGGCCTGCTTTCAGGTTGCCCAAGCCCAGTGGGCCAATGGCCTCCCGATGTAAGCTGAGCACCGGATGCCCAAGACGCTCCGCCACCCGCCGAATTTGCCGGTTGCGTCCCTCAAACAACACCACCCTCAGCCAGGAGCAATTGGGATGCTCCCTTTGCCGGAAATCCGGGGCAGGACAAAACTCCACCTCCGCCGGCAGAGTGGTGTACCCCTCTAAGTCTACTCCGTCTCGCCAATGTTGCAGAGTGGCCTGACTCGGATGCCCTTGTACCTGTACCCGGTAGGTTTTGGGCAGATGATAGCGCGGATGGGTCAGCTTCAAGGTCAAGTCGCCATCATTGGTGAGCAGCAAAGCGCCACTGCTGTCCGCATCCAGCCGGCCCACCGGGTAGAGGCGGGTTTGCCGTTTCCAAGATGGGGGGAGCAGATCCAGCACCGTCTTGCGTCCCCAAGGATCTGCACAGGTTGACAAAACCCCCACTGGCTTGTGCAGGAGCAAAACATAGCGCGCCGGATCCTTGGCCAAAGGGATCACTTGCCCATTCACCTCGATGCGATCCCGCTCTGGGTCGGCTTTGGAGCCCAGCTCAGTGACCACCTTCCCATTGACCCGAACGCGCCCGGCCAGGATCCAGGCTTCCACCTGGCGACGCGAGGCCAATCCCTGCTGAGCCAAGAGCTTCTGTAGCCGTTGGGGTTCTGCCATGGGGATTTGAACAGCAAAAGCAGCAACCGAAGCTGGGGGTGCTAGGCGGCAGAGCCTGAGGCGTCTGGCCCGCTTGCGCGAACGGGGTTGGAGAGCCGGTCGGACAAATCAGCAGAATTGGAGGGCAACAGCAGCATCTCCGACTGAGACTCTGAGTTTCCTCCTAGAGAATAGCTGAGGCCACAGTCGAACTCTTCTGCCAGCCGACAGACTTCCTTGAGATCTCCCACCGACCAAATGCTCCAACTGCTGCGAATTTGGTTATCCACCCACACTTCCACGCGATTGCCTTCGATGTGCATGATGCGCTTGGGCTTGGCTTCTGAAGGGCAACCTGCAGGCTCGGCCAAGGCCTCCGGCCCGCTCACGCGAAGGGAAGATTTTTGCCTCAAGGCCCCCAGAGCCGCCATGAGCTGCGGCAGAGCCAGCAAAAGGTGCTGAGTGGCCTGTTGGGGTTGCCCTTTCAAGCAGGAAACCAAAGCTTCGGCAACACTCTGGTTTAGGGCCTGCAGAGCTTGGAGTGGAGTAGCACCCCCTAGAGAGGGATCCGGTTGCAGTGGGCTTTGAACATCCATGAAAAGGCAGGAAAGGCATGGACAGCAACCTTACAGCCCTTTCGCAGGTTGACCACAACAACGCTGCTGCCCTTTGGAGCAGAGCGCTCTGGTTTGCGCAAGTGTGCCGCAGACATGGAGTCCTGTACGGATAGACGATCGGGGGAAGGGCTGTATAGCTCCCTTAAGCCTAACAAATCCAAAAACTTCAGGGCCCGCTTACGCGACACGAACGGTAAAAAATCTTTCTTTCATGTTGTCCGCATTGCTGCAAAGCAAAGGCCCCTCTATCTAGTGGCCATCAAGGCAGATCCTTTGCTCTCTCGTGCAAAGCAGGCTGAGCTCCAGCGCGGATCCCTCGAAATGGTGCAACTATTCGCCGCTCGATTCGTTTTCTTCGCCCTCGGCGGTGTCCTCTAGCGGTTCCTCAACCCCAGTCTGGGCCTTGGCCTCAAAGGTCGGTCTCAGTTGGTTAAGCAGAGCCAAAACGCGGGATCCCCGCTCCAAAGAGCGATCCTGCAAAAACACCACCGTTGGCACCCGTCGCAGGCTGAGGCGCTGGCCGATTTCCCGCCGCACAAAGGGTGTGGCCGCTGCTAGCCCTTCCATAGCTCGGTGTTGAGCTGTCTCATCCCCATAAATGCTGACGAAGATGCGGGCGTTTTGCAGATCATTGGAAACCTCGACATCCACAATGCTGACCATCCCTGCCCCAACCCGGTCATCTTTGATCTCCGAGAGCAGGATTTGGCTGACCTCTCGTTTGATCAGCTCTGCTACCCGTGCCACCCGTCGCGCTGTCGCCATTTTTGGATACCTAGGCTAACATCATCCGCAAGCCTGCTCTGGCTGGTGTGGAGCTCAGCCCTTGCCGGCTCGATCCCAAGAACAGTAGCCAATGCTACGAGCATCTCTTCCTTCCACCTTTATCCTGAGTCCATGTCCATCTTGCCTTGAGTATGAATACCTAAAGCCATCGATGGATGGAGACGTGATGATCAAGACGCCAGAGGCGCTGCGGCGCTCCATTGAGCAGTTCATGCTGAATGTGACGGAGCCGCTTGACCCGTTGCTCTCGCTGAAGCTGACTCAGCTGGTGGTGATGTTGGGGGATACAGCTTACGCGATGGGATACAGCGATGGCCAGCAAAAGCCGGATGAGCGCTGCCGCTATTGTCCCAGTCGGGTGTTCGACAGTCTAGAGCTTTGATAGGGTTCTTCAAGGTTCTTTACAACGCAGTGTAGCTTCTGGCTGCCCAGGATCCCGGCCTTGGGGGGGGTGAGTTGAAAGAGGCGGTGGAAACCGGCCAAGATGGGATCCCATTGCTTGGTAGCCTATGACTTCCCCCGTTTTGCTTTGGCATCGTCGCGATCTGCGGTTAGGGGACAACACAGCTCTTCATGAGGCAGCCCAGCGCAGCGCTCAGGTGGTGCCTGTCTTCATTTTCGACCCGCAGATGCTGAGACGGTCGGACATGGCCCCAGCTAGGGTGGCCTTTTTGCTTCAGGCTCTGCAAGAGCTCCAAGAGCGCTACGCCCAGATGGGGATCCCACTGATCTGGCGGCTGGGAGATCCCTCGGTGGAGTTGCGGTGCTTGGCCACAGACCTGGGAGCCAGGGCCGTGTTTTGGAATGCCGATGGGGAGCCGTTCGCCCTACAGCAAGAGAGTCGAGTGCAGGCCAGTTTGGCCGCAGCCGGGATCCAGTCCTTCTCCTACCAAGATATGCTGCTGCACGGGCCGGGGGAAGTGTTGACCCAGGCGGGGGAGCCCTATTCGGTCTTCACTCCCTTCTGGCGCAGGTGGGCGAGCTTGCCCAAGCGGGATCCCTACCCAACCCCCGAGGGTCTGCAGCCGGTATCGGGACTAAAAGCGCAGCCTCTACCGACTTTGGCAGATTTGGGCTTTGTCTGCGACCAGCGGATCCCAGCAGCGGGGGAAGCAGCGGCTCAAGCCCTTTTGGAAGACTTTTGTCAGGGTTTGCGCATTTTGGACTACGAGCGAGCCCGCAACTTCCCGGCTGAGCCGGGCACTTCTCTACTGAGCCCCCACTTGTGCTGGGGAACGATCGGCATTCGCCAGGTGTGGCAAGCCACGCGGGAGGTGGAAGCCGAGGTGCGCAGCCAAGAGGCCGAAAGCAGCTTGCAAACTTGGCGGCAGGAGCTGTGCTGGCGAGAGTTTTACAAGCATGTCTTGGCCCACTGGCCCCACGTGGAAACCGGAGCCTATCGACGAGCCTTCGACGCCCTGGAGTGGGACAATCGGCAGGACTGGTTTCAGGCCTGGTGCACCGGTCAGACGGGATACCCCATCGTGGATGCGGCCATGCGCCAACTGAACGAAACTGGCTGGATGCACAACCGCTGCCGCATGATTGTGGCCAGCTTCCTGACCAAGGATCTGCTCATCGATTGGCGCTGGGGGGAACGCTACTTTATGCAAAAGCTAGTGGATGGGGATCTGGCGGCCAATAACGGCGGTTGGCAGTGGAGCGCCAGTGTGGGCACGGATCCCAAGCCCCTGCGCATCTTCAACCCGGCCACGCAAGCAGCCCGCTATGACCCGGAAGGAGAGTACATCCGTCGCTATCTGCCGGAGCTGGCACGGCTGGATACGCCGGCTCTGCTGTGGGTGGGAGATGACCCCAAGGGAGCCTGGGCTTTGCGGGAACGGCGAAGTTGTGGCTATCCGGATCCCATTGTGGATCACAAGGTGCAGCAGCAGGCGTTCAAACGGCGCTACCAGGCGGTGCAGCAGGCCTACTCTAGGTCTGTTCGAGACGGTCTCCCCCCTCCTTCCTAGTCCTCTGTGCCGCTGCCCCCTCTCTCGACGACGGCAGACAAAAGGCAAGACAGGTGCCATTTGAAATGACCACAAAGCAGGTCTGTGTAGTTGTAGTCAATTCAGTTGACAATGAGACGGTGTTAAAGGCAAGATGACGTGGGGGTAGACCTCAGGAGGAAGCTTCATGACCTATAGCTTAGACCTGAGAGAGAGAGTCGTAGGGTATGTCCAGGAAGGGGGCAGCCCCACTGCAGCTGCACAGATGTACAAAGTCAGTCGTGCAACGGTTTATCGCTGGCTGAACCGAGAAGACCTGAGGCCGACAAAAGTCAAGACTCGGAAGCGAAAGATAGACTTGGTCGCTCTGCAGCAAGACGTAGAACAGTACCCAGAAGCTCGACTGAAGGATAGAGCCCAGAGGTTTGGCGTCCATCCCAGCGCTATTTACTATGCTCTTAGGAAGATGAAAACAACGCGAAAAAAAAGAGTTAAGGCACTGAGAGCGGGATTGGCAAGAGAGAATCCAAGAGAGAATCAACGACTCTAGGGTCTTGAGGGAGTTGGTTCAGAAGTATGGAAGTGAGAGTTTAGCTTACAATGGGCTCTGCACCGCTGACGCGAATGATGAGAGAATGACGAGACAGGGTTTGGGGAGATACGCACCTGTTTTATGCTTGGCCAAAGAGAGGGGAGAAAGTTTATGGGAAGAGAGAGAGCTGAGTAGCCGGTAGGAGGAAGGAGAGAGGGGGTTTGATAGCCCCGACGCTTTTTCAAGTAGCTCGAATGCGGAAGAATTTGAGGGACACTAAATGCCGAGTTTGGAGAGGACATCTGTATTGACTCTGGGCAATGGGCCGATTCAAAGGCCTAGGGCCTGCTCGGCGAACGGAAGGGAAGGATAAAGGATTTGATGAAAGCGGCAGGGCAGGAGGTGGTTTTTTGCTGAGGCCCTCGCCAGACTTGAATGAGATTGAGGGTGACTTTAGTGCTCTCAAGAGGGCAAGGATGCATGCTGATAGAGGAACTTCTGTGGATGAAGTGATAAGGCCTGCGGTCCGCTGTTGCAGACGGAACTGTTGTACTGGCTAGCGTCTCATTGTTATTTGGATTGACTATGGCGGCTATTCCAGCAGCAGCGAGAGGAGGGCTAGGGATCTTCAGGGCAGTTGCAGCACCTGAACGGGCGAACCAGCAGGGATCTGGGTTGTCCCTACTGGCAGCACAGCCAAGGCATTACAGCCGGCCAGACTGATGAGATTGCCGGAATTGAGGTTGGCGGCGGGCTGAAATTGGATCCCCTCAGGCCTGACCTGCAGCCGTCCCCAGAGGTAGTGTTCCCGCTGACCGTCGGCATGCAGATCCACCGGGCTGAAGGCGGAGAGGATCTGCCAGTAGGGGGGCAGGGATCCGCCCATTTTTCGCAGGGCCGGGTGCAAAAAGCGCCAGAAGGTCACCAGGGCAGAGGCAGGGTTGCCCGGCAGGCCAAAGTAGAGCTTGGGGGGGCCGTGGGGATTGGGAAAACGAGCCACCGTCAGGGGTTTGCCCGGCTTGATGGCCACGCTGCGGATGAAAATCTCGCCTCCCAACTCCTCCAGCACCTTTTCCACCAGGTCAAAATCCCCCACCGATACCCCTCCGGAAGAGATCACCCCATCGGCGGAGGCCAGGGCCTGCTGGACGACCTGCCGCAACACCTGGAGCCGATCCGGCACGATGCCCAACTGGATCGGGATCCCACCCGCTGCCTTGACCAGAGCCGCCAGGCCGTACTGGTTGGAATCCACGACCTGCCCCGGCCCCGGCACCTGCTGGATGGGCACTAGCTCATCCCCTGTCGAGAACAGGGCCACCCGAGGCTGACGAAACACCGGCACCATCGCCTGTCGGATGGCGGCCAAAACGGCTAGCTCCGCTCCGCCCAAAGCCTGCCCTGCCGGCAGGAGGGGATCCCCCTGGCGGGCAAAGTCTCCCTGAGGCCGGACAAATTGGCCCCGCTGCGGACGCTGCAAGAGGCGAACGGTTCCTGGCGAAGGTTGCTGCGTGTATTCCTGCATCACCACGGTGTCCGCACCGCTGGGCAAGAGGGAGCCGGTGTAGAGACGCACCGCTTGTCCAGGCTGGAGCTCTCGGGTGGGTGCCTTTCCGGCGGGGAGAGTCTCGATCACCTGCAGCTCACAAGGGATCCCCGCTTGCACATCTTCATGGCGCACGGCATAGCCATCCATACTGGAGGTGGGATGGGCCGGAAAATCCTGGGGGCTATACACAGTTTGGCTGAGAACGCGGCCTTGGGCGGATCCCAGCTCCACCCACTCTGTGCCCAGCGGCTGAACCGCCTGCAAAATCAGGGCTTCTGCTTCGGCCACCGGCAGCATCACGGCTTTTAAACCCCCTTCTCCAACACCTTTCTTCAGCATCCAGAAGTCGGTTCCGCCAAGGCCATTAAAAACAACTTAAACTGCGGACAGCGGCCATCAATTCCGACCTTGGCATGAGAAGTGTATGACCAGGATCCCACCAAGCCCCAGAGCTGGCAAGAAGTCGCAGCAAGTTGCCCATTGGGAGCTGCAGCTCTTTCGAATTCGGGATCCCGGTCTTGTTGGGGAGATGGGGATCCCGGCAGCGTTGCAGCCGGCCACAGGCTATCTGGCTGCCGCGGCTGCGGAAGCTGGATACTGGTCACGTAGCGGGCGTAGCCTTAGAACGACTGAGCCACCAGATAGCTCGAGCGCAGCAAGCGAGGTGTCCATGTTAAGTGCCGCCGTCATCCTCACGATCTTCCTTGGCTTCTGGGGAGTCGTGGTCAAGCGCAACCTATTATTGAAGATCCTATCTATGGATGTTATGAGCACCGGGGTCATCGCCTTCCTCGTGATCTGGGCAGCCCGGAGCGGTGTGTTCACCCCCATCTACAAACCCTGGCGCGAGCTGGACTATGCCGACCCGGTGCCTCAGGGGATCATCCTCACGGCTATCGTCATTGGCCTATCGGTACAAGCCTTGATGTTGGTGGGGGTGATGAAGCTCTCCCGCAATCATCCCACCCTCGAAGTCGAGAGCATCGAACAGGCACTCGCGTCAGGGGCGCGGAGCACTTTTACCGATGACTGAGCTGACGCTGGTGTGGGTGGCATTGCCCTTTCTGCTGGCCTTCACAACCTACTTGATGCCAGCCCTAACCCGTCCCAGCCTGGTGGGGATGGCCGCGCTGACGGTGGTCTATGCGGTGCAGCAGGGGGGCTTGCCCGGCACAACCGCCACACCCCTGGAGCTACAGCTTTTGGATCACTTCGGGGTGACGCTGCGGATCGATGCCAATGGAGCAGCGATGCTCTTGGCTCACGGCCTGGTCACGCTGGGGGTGGCGCTGTATTTGGATAGACGCTTTGCGGGCAGCCGCTTTCTGGCCATGCAGCTACTGATCGTGCACGGTAGCGCCAACGCCGTCATCATCAGTGCTGACCTGATCAGCGTCTACGTTTCCCTGGAGGTGCTCAGCATCGGCGTGTTTTTGCTGCTGACCTATGGGCGGCGGGCTGAGGGCCAACCCACAGTGGAAGAAAATGCTCCGCACCGCGATCGCCAGCTCTGGGTGGGGCTGCGCTACCTTTTCATGAGCAATGTGGCCATGCTCTTCTACCTGATGGGCGCAATCCTGGTCTATGTGCGCACGGGATCCCTGGCGATGAGCAGTTTGGCTATGGCCGACCCCACGGCCTTGGCGCTGATTGCTGTGGGTCTTTTGGCCAAGGGGGCGATCTTCGTTGCCGGCCTGTGGCTGCCCCTCACCTACGTTACCGCGGATCCCGTTGTTGCGGCGGTGCTCAGCGGTTTTACGACCAAAGCAGGAGCCATGGCTTTGGTGCGCTGCAGCGAGGCTTCGCCGGTCTTGGCCCAGGGGTTGCCCTACTTGAGCGCCGGTTCAGCCGTTTTCGGGATCCTACTGGCCCTGATGGCGAGCACGCCCCAGCACCTTCTCGCCTGGAGCTCGGTATCGCAGATGGGATTTGTGATTGCTGCCCCTCAATGGGCAGGTTTGTACGGTCTTGCCCATGGGTTGGCAAAGCCCTTGCTGTTTGTTGGAACAAGCGTGACCCATCCCTGGCGTTGGCCGATGCTGCTCTTGGGGACGGCTTCCCTGGCAGGGGTACCCGGCAGTTTGGGGTATGCGGCCAAGGCCCTCAGCTTGTCTGCTCTGGATCCCTGGCACGAGTGGCTGCTGGTGGGGGTTACCGTCGGCACCACTTGTTTAGGCGTGCGAGTGCTGCGGGCACCTGTTTCTCCAATGAAGGGGGCAACCACCTCTGCAACTACTTGGCAAGATAAAGTGGCACTGGTGCTTTGGGGTGGGGGCTTGCTCTGGGGCTGGCTACCGGCGGCCTATGGCGCTGACAATCTTCTCAAGGCGCTCCTCAGTTTGGGCGTTGGGATCCCCCTAGGCTGGTTTTGGGAGCGGATCCCTTTGAAGGGAGGGTCGGTGAACGAAGGGCTGGAAGCAGTGGTGGGCGGCTTGAGCATAGTGTTGGTGCTGGTTTGGGCTCTGTTAGCTGTGGGGAACTATGGGACGCTACCCTGAGTTGGGTCTATTGGAGATCGGCCTGCGGCTCTTGATTTGGTTTTTGCTGACGGGCAATCTGAGCTGGGACAATGTGGCCATCGGGGTGGCGGCAACGTTGCTGCTGCCGCGCCAGGCTTCCGCACCGGTGCAATGGCGGGATTGGGGGCGAGTGCTCCAGGAAATTCTTCTCGCCATCCCAAGAGCCTACTGGGAAGCCTTCGAGATGATCCTCAAGCCCCACACTGTTGAGGAAGTTGTATACAAACAAACCCTGCCCAACCGTTCAGCAGGGCTGGTGTTTCTGGATATCTTTTTAATTACCTTCACGCCCAAAACCATCGTGCTCAATTGCAATGCCCAAGGCACTTATGAAGTCCATGTGCTCAAGCCGCGGGAGGACGTGTGAACCTACTGCTGTTTCTCCTGACCCTAACGCTGTGCTTGCCCCTGTATGCCGCTTGGCTGAAGGAAGATATTTGGCAGACGATGCTCGCCTTTGCCAGCTTGGCCACAAAGACGGCCATCCTGATTTTGGTGGTGTCGGTGGTGCGGGATGATTGGATGATCGGGATTGTGGGGGTTTTGATTTTGTCGGTGGGCAATGCGGCCTTAATGCTCTTGGCCCATGTACTGAAGCGGCTGGAAATGCTCTAGAAACGCCCTGGGGGTAAGTATGGAAGTCTGGGTGGAAGGTCTGAGCTATCTGTTGTTTGGGGTTGGTGTGCTGTTTTGGCTGTGGGGAACGGCGCCGCTCCTTGGGGATCGCTCGATTTTGTTCAAGCTGCACAGCCTTTCCGTGTCGGATACCCTGGGCTCGATGAGCATCATGCTGGGGCTGCTGTTGCGGATCCCACGGGAATGGCCCCTGTTGGTGTTGGCACTGATCTCCCTGGCTATTTGGAATACCATTCTGGGCTATGTGCTGGCGTTTTGCTCGCAGCGCAAGTCCCTATAGGAGGGTAGGATGGAAGAGACCCTGTTGCTGGTGATGGCGTTACTCCTGCCCCTGACGGCAAGCTTGGTGGTGACTCAGACCAATCCCTACCACGCCTTGGTAATGCGAGGGATCCTGGGGACGATTGCCGCCCTGATCTATGCGCTGTTTGGGGCGGCGGATGTGGCCCTGACCGAGGCACTGGTGGGCACCATGCTTTCTATTACCCTCTACGCCATTGCGGTGCGCTCTTCGCTGAGTATGCGCCTGGGCGTTCTTGAAGGCAGCCCTGTGCTGGAGGCCAGTACCTCAGCAGCACGGCAGTTGTTACAGCAGATGCGCCAAGGGCTACAGCGGTATCACATGCGCTTGGAGTTGGCCGCCTATGGGAGTTCGGAGGCGTTGGTGGCTGCTCTTCGCAGCCGAGAGGTACACACCATTGCCCTTGAGCCCGGTGGAGAAGCAGCAGAGTATCGCCTGGTTACACGCGTACCCCGCCTGCAGGCCATTTTGGCGCAGCAAGCTCTGGCCGCTGAGGTGATGGCGACATGAAGTGGGTGTACGGGATAGCGGTGCTGCTGGCAGCCCTACAGCTCATTGTGGGCGAGGTGGGATCCGTGTCCCCCAATCCCACAGCGGGCGTGGCCTTAGTCGAGGCAGTGGAGATTCTGGCCAGCGAAAGCGGTGTGCCCAACGCGGTGACGGGTCTCATTCTGCGCAACCGCCTCTACGATACGGTCTTTGAAGTGGTGGTGTTTTCCACGGCGATTTTGGGCGCCCAATACCTGCTGGCGGATGAGCAGCCGACAGCCAATGTAGCTCAATTTACCGATATTCCCTCGATTGTGTTGGCGCGAGTGGGAGCCACCATTTCGGCTTTGATCGCGGTGGAGCTTGCCATTCGAGGGCACCTGACGCCGGGCGGAGGCTTTGCTGCCGGGGTGGCGGGGGGGACGGCCATTGGCTTGGTGGCGATCACCGCCTCTTCCACCTGGATGGAGGCCATCTACAAACGGTGGCGGGCTGCGATGTGGGAGAAGCTGTCGGTGGTGACGTTTATCGGGGTGGCCGTGGTGGCTCTGGCCGGCTGGGAATTGCCCAGAGGGGAGTTGGGAGCTCTGTTTAGCGGCGGCTGGATCCCGATTCTCAATATTCTGGTGGCGATCAAAGTGGCGCTGGGATCCTGGGCGGCAGTTTTGATCTTTATTCGCTACCGCGGCTTGTTATGAGGGTCTAAATGGGTTAATGAGAGGTACCCCTGTCCCGGCAA
This sequence comes from Thermostichus sp. OS-CIW-30, assembly GCF_054060215.1. Taxonomy (NCBI): domain Bacteria; kingdom Bacillati; phylum Cyanobacteriota; class Cyanophyceae; order Thermostichales; family Thermostichaceae; genus Thermostichus; species Thermostichus sp. OS-CIW-30. Next base: position 112,518 of record NZ_JBSSCZ010000002.1, read on the forward strand.
AATCACGGACATTGCGAGTAACCAGGGTAAGTCCGTAAACCAAGGCTGTAGCAGCCAGTTGTTTGTCAATCGCATTTTGAGAGTGAGGTACGCACAGGCTTCCCCATACCTGGGCTTCGGTAATTGTGAAATCAAGAATGTGATCGGCATAGTCATCGACAACCGTTTGCAGCCACCTCTCCAGAAGGTTGGCTTGCAGATGATCGCCGCGATGGCGCATGAGTTCAACGCCTCGGCGGAGTTCGCCCAGCGTGATCACCCTAGCGTGGTCACACTAAATGTAGAGGCGGGTCTCTTGCTCAATGGCAGTTTGAAGAAATTCTTGAACCCCGGAGTTGGTTTGACTGTGCTTGCGCAGCTCACTGATAGCGTTAGTGTCAAGCAAATACGTCATGGGCAGTGTTATCTTGCACCCGCTCAAAGTCTGAATCGTTGCCAACGTTAGGTATCGATCTGAGCACTTCGGCAAAGGACTGTTTCGCAGGCTGGAGTAAGACTTGCTCTAGGATTTTGCGGTGTTCGGCCTCTGCACTAACGCCGTGACGACTAGCCCTTTGTTTGAGAGCTTTGACAATGGCTTCGTCAACATTGCGAACAATTAACGTGGCCATAGAGCGTTTCCTCGATCGGCAGATCCCTGGGCGGCTTTGCTGCGACGATAGCATTGATATCATCTAAAGTTCAAGTTTTCCCGTCTATTGATACTGATGAAGAAGCTGCCCTTTTGCGGGTTGCCCCAGAGAACTCCTGCCTGCCAGGGATCCAAGCTCTGCCTGCTGTGCATAGCCTTTGAAAGCGCAACACTCAAAAAAGAGGGATCCCGATGAGCAACTTGACCTGCAGGTGACCTCTACAATAGAAGGCTGACTCTGCCACCTGGTGGGATCCCTATGCCGCGCCGCACCGATATCCACAAAATCTTGCTCATTGGAGCGGGGCCGATCGTCATTGGCCAAGCCTGCGAATTCGACTACTCGGGCACCCAAGCCTGCAAAGCCCTGCGGGAAGAGGGCTATGAGGTCGTTTTGGTCAACTCTAACCCCGCCACCATCATGACGGATCCCAGTATGGCGGAGCGCACCTACATCGAGCCGGTGACGGTGGACTTTGTGGCCAAAATTATCGAGCGGGAGCGCCCTGATGCTTTGCTGCCCACCATGGGCGGCCAGACGGCCCTCAACGTGGCGGTGCAACTGGCCCAGCAAGGGATCCTGGAGCAGTACGGGGTGGAGTTGATTGGGGCCAAGCGGGAGGCCATTGAAAAAGCCGAAGACCGGGATCTCTTCAAGCAAGCCATGCAGCGGATTGGCTTGGCCGTGCCCCGCTCTGGCCTGGCCCACACCCTGGAAGAAGCCAAGCAGATTGCCCAGGAGATCGGCTATCCCCTCATCATCCGCCCGGCCTATACCCTGGGGGGCACCGGTGGTGGGGTGGCTTACAACCAGGAGGAGTTTGAAGAGATCTGCGCTGCCGGCTTGGAGGCCAGCCCCGTTTCCCAAATCTTGGTGGAAGAATCGGTCATCGGCTGGAAGGAGTTTGAGCTGGAGGTGATGCGGGATCTGGCGGATAACGTGGTGATCATCTGCTCCATAGAAAACATGGACCCGATGGGGGTGCACACCGGCGACTCCATCACCGTGGCCCCGGCCCAAACCCTCACCGACAAAGAATACCAGCGGCTGCGGGACTACGCCATCGCCATCATGCGCGAAATTGGCGTAGAGACCGGGGGATCCAACGTGCAATTTGCCGTCAACCCTGCCAACGGCGAGGTGCGGGTGATCGAGATGAACCCGCGGGTCTCCCGCTCTTCTGCTTTGGCCAGCAAGGCCACCGGCTTTCCCATCGCCAAAATTGCCGCCAAATTGGCAGTGGGCTACACGCTGCCGGAGATCCCCAACGACATCACCCGCAAAACTCCGGCCAGCTTCGAGCCCACCATCGACTATGTGGTCACCAAGATCCCTCGCTTTGCTTTTGAAAAATTCCCCGGCGCAGAGCCGGTTCTCACCACCCAGATGAAATCGGTGGGGGAGGCGATGGCCATTGGCCGCACTTTTCAAGAATCCATCCAGAAGGCCCTGCGCTCTTTGGAAATCGACCGTCCCGGTTTTGGCAGCGATAGGCCGGAGGTTTTCCCCAAGCCGGAGGAAGTGCGGGCCAACCTGCGCACCCCCAACCCCTTCCGCCTGCTCACCATCCGCACCGCTCTGCTCATGGGCTTTTCTGCCCAGGAGATTGCCCAACTCACCCACATCGATCCCTGGTTTATCGACAAGCTACAGGAGTTGGTGGAGGTGGAGCAGGCCCTCAAGGGGCGGGAGCTGGGATCCCTGAGCGCTGACGACTTGAGACACCTCAAGCAAATGGGCTTCAGCGACCGACAAATTGCCCACCTAACCGGATCCACGGAACATCAGGTGCGGGCCTGCCGCAAAAGCCTGGGGGTGATCCCCACCTACAAAACTGTAGATACCTGCGCCGCCGAATTTGAGGCTGCTACCCCCTACCAGTACTCTACCTACGAGAGCGAGTCGGAGATTTTCCCGGCCCGCAAAGAGAAGGTGATGATCTTGGGAGGTGGCCCCAACCGCATCGGCCAGGGGATCGAATTCGACTACTGCTGTTGTCATGCTGCCTTTGCCCTCAGCCGCCTGGGTTACGAAGCGATCATGGTCAACTCCAACCCGGAAACCGTTTCCACCGACTACGACACCGCTGATCGCCTCTATTTTGAGCCGCTCACCCATGAAGAGGTGATGAACTTGGTGGATGCTGAGCAGCCGGTCGGCCTGATCGTGCAATTTGGCGGCCAAACCCCGCTCAAGCTGGCGCAGGGGCTGGCGGCAGCCCAGGCTCCCATCTGGGGAACTTCCCCCGACTCCATCGACATTGCTGAGGATCGGGGGCGCTTCGAGCGCATCTTGCGGGAGTTGGATATTCGCCAACCGGCCAACGGCATTGCCCGCAGCGTGGAAGAAAGCTTGGAAATTGCCCGCCGCATCGGCTATCCGGTGGTGGTGCGGCCCAGCTACGTCTTGGGGGGACGAGCCATGGAGATCGTCTATTCCGACCAAGACCTGCAGCGCTACATGCAACTGGCGGTGGCGGTGGATCCGGATCGTCCGGTGCTGGTGGATCAGTTCCTGGAAGAGGCGGTGGAGGTGGATGTGGATGCCATTGCCGACCGCACCGGCGCTGTTACCATCGGCGGCATTCTGGAGCACATCGAGCAGGCCGGGATCCACTCGGGCGATTCGGCCTGTGTATTGCCCAGCCGCACCCTCAGCCCCGAGGTGCTGCGGGTGATCCGCGAGTGGACGGTGAAGTTGGCCCAAGCTCTGAAGGTGGTGGGCCTGATCAACGTGCAATACGCCGTCCAAAAAGGCCAGGTCTATATCCTGGAGGCCAACCCGCGCGCCTCTCGCACCGTACCCTTCGTCAGCAAGGCTATCGGCCATCCGCTGGCGGACTACGCCGCTCAAGTGATGAGCGGCAAAACTCTGGAAGAGCTGGGCTTTACCCAGGAGGTGATCCCCTCCCACATTGCCGTCAAAGAAGCGGTTTTGCCCTTCCACAAGTTTCCCGGCACCGACACGCTGCTGGGGCCGGAGATGCGCTCCACCGGTGAGGTGATGGGCATTGACACGGACTTTGGCCGCGCTTACGCCAAAGCCCAACTGGCGGCGGGGCAGAATCTACCTCTCCAGGGGACGGTGTTCATCAGCGTCAGCGACCGGGATAAACAGGCGGTCATCCCGGTAGCCCGCGAGTTTGTGGGGCTGGGCTTTCGCCTGTTGGCCACCGAAGGAACCCAAAAAGTTTTAGCCGAACACGGGATCCCGGTGGACAAAGTCCTCAAGCTGCACGAGGGGCGGCCCCACGTCATCGACGCCATCAAAAACCATCAGATTCAGCTCATTATCAACACTCCTTCCGGTGTCGAGGCGCAGCAAGATGGCCAAAAGATCCGCCGCACTGCCCTGGCTTACAAGATCCCTCTGGTGACAACCCTGGCAGGAGCCAAAGCCACTGCGGCTGCCATCCGTGCTTTGCAGTCGGGATCCCTGCAGGTGAAGTGCTTGCAGGATTTTTTTCCACCCAGGAATGCCCCAAGCAAACTTCTGGAAGCCCCATGAAGAGCCCATAGGGTCTTGCCGGCAGGAGAAAAAGCGGATCCTGAACGACTTCTCTTTCTTGAACCCATCCTTAAGAAACGTCTGCTCAAGCTTGGCTGCCATCAACTGCCAGTGACCGACCTTCGCTGGGAAGCTCTCAAAGACCTCCAAATTGCAACATATCGGTGCTGATTTGTATCGACAAATCCATTTTTTTCACATTCCCGTTGCGGAAGTTAGGGATCCCTGTCGGCGTCCCTAAAACTGTCTAGCCTGAAAGAAGGAGACGCTTTTGGCGGTCGGCGCGGGAAGAGTTTTGCCCCGTTCAAGGAAGCCGACAAAGCAAAGAATGGTTTTGTCTCTTTAGGAGTTGGCCTATGAGTACGGTAATTCGCCGCTCCTTGGCTGCGCGGCAGCTCTGGAGTTGGAATGGCTTTTGTCAATGGATAACCAGCACCGAAAACCGGCTGTACATCGGCTGGTTTGGCGTGTTGATGATCCCGACGCTGTTGGCGGCTGCCTTTTGTTTTGTAATCGCTTTTATTGCTGCTCCGCCGGTGGATGTGGATGGGATCCGCGAGCCGGTGATCGGCTCTTTGATAGGGGGGAATAATCTCATCTCGGCGGCGGTGGTGCCCACCTCAGCGGCCATTGGCCTGCACTTCTACCCCATTTGGGAAGCCGCTTCTTTGGATGAATGGCTCTACAACGGCGGCCCCTACCAACTGATCGTGCTCCATTTTTTGATTGGGGTGTGGTGCTATCTGGGCCGGCAATGGGAGCTGAGCTATCGCTTGGGCATGCGTCCCTGGATTGCGGTGGCGTTTTCCGCTCCGGCGGCGGCGGCTACGGCAGTGCTCTTGGTTTACCCCATCGGCCAGGGCAGTTTCTCGGAGGGCTTGCCCCTGGGGATCGCCGGCACCTTCTACTTCATGCTGGCTTTCCAGGCGGAGCACAATATCCTCATGCACCCTGCTAGCTGGCTGGGGGTGGCCGGCGTCTTTGGCGGCGCTCTGCTGGCCTCCCTGCACGGCTCCCTGGTGATCTCCAGCCTAATCCGCGAGACCTCGGAAGAAGAGTCACAAAATGCCGGCTACCGCTTCGGGCAGGAGGAAGTCACCTACAACTTCCTGGCCGGGCACTACGCGTTCTTGGGGCGGCTGGGGTTCCCCGGCCTGGGCCTGAGAAACAGCCGTTCCGTCCACTTCTGGATGGCGGCCCTGCCCACAGTGGGGATTTGGGCGGCGGCAATAGGTATCGGCATAATGGCCTTTAACTTGAACGGCTTGAACTTCAACCAGTCCATCCTGGACAGCCAGGGCCGCTTCATCCCCACCTACGCCGATCTCCTCAACCGCGCCAATCTGGGGATCCAGGTGATGCACGCCCCCAACGCCCATCATTTTCCCTTGCTGCTGGCGGCTCAACCCTAAGGCAGGCTAGGGGCAGTCCAGCCGGAAAGCGCGGTGAATAGCTTGCAAGGCCGGGATCCCTCGATCCCGGCGCACTACACAGCTCACCTTGATCTCCGAGGTGGCGATCATCTCGATGTTGATTCCGGCTTCGGCTAGGGCTGCAAACAGGCGAGCAGCCACGCCAGGGTAGGTTTCCATCTCGGCGCCGACAATGCTGACCTTGGCAATGTCGTGATCCGCGTCAACTCCTGCCGCCTGGAGCTCTTCGGCCACCTGCCGGCAGACTGCCTCAGCAGCCATCGCTTGATCCTGAGGCACGGTAAAGGCAATGTCGGTACTGGGGATCCCGTTGTGGTAGCCCCGCTGGCTTTGGATGATGGTGTCCACGATGATCCCAGCAGCCGCCAAGCGCCCAAACAAATGGGCGGCAGTTCCCGGACGATCCGGCACTTTGCGAAGGCCCAGCCGCGATTGCTTCAAATCCAAGGCAACACCGCGTACCGGGTGGCTGTCTTGAGGAGCAGCCGGCATCTTTGCCCGATGCAAGTGGGGGATCACCTGGAACGACTCTCCCAGAGCCAAGGCGGCATCCCCGGCCCGCTCCGCAGCCACCACACAGCTCACCTTGATCTCGGACATGGAGATCATCTGCAAATTGATCCCGGCCTCGGCCAGCACCTGGAACATTTGCGCCGCGATCCCAGGTCGGCCCATCATCCCCACCCCGGCAATGCTGACTTTGGCCACCGCCTCATCCACAATCACCGCTGCACACTGCAGCTCTTGGCCAATCCGCCGGGCAACGGCTGCAGCCTCGGCCACCTGCGACCGACTGACCGTAAAGGCAATGTCATTGGTGGGCTGGGGCATGGATCCCTGCGGCAAGGAGTCCGTCCCGCTGGCGCAAGAGGCTGTGAACTGGAGGGACTGCAAAATCAAATCCACATTCACCCCTGCTGCCGCGATCCCCTGAAAGAGCTGGGCGGCAATGCCAGGGCGATCCGGCACCCCCACCAACACCAACTTGGCCTGATCCCGATCCAGCTCCACCGTATCCACCGCCAGGCCCAGCTCGATACTGCTGTCGGCAGCACGAGGACGGGGGGGAGGAGAAAGAATGAGAGTGCCCTCGCATCCCGCCTGCAACGGCTCCAAGCTGGAGCGCACCCGCAGCTTCACACCGTAGTTGCGGGCAATTTCCACCGAGCGGGGATGCAGCACCTGGGCCCCCAAGCTGGCCAGCTCCAACATTTCATCACTGGTGATCTCCGGCAACAGCCTGGCCTCAGGCACCTTACGCGGATCCGTGGTGAAGATCCCCGGCACATCGGTGTAGATCTCACACAGCTCTGCTCCCAAAGCCACTGCCAAGGCCACTGCCGTGGTGTCGGATCCCCCCCGACCTAGGGTGGTGATCTCCAGCTCCGCCAGGCTGGTAATCCCCTGGAACCCGGCCACCACCACCACCTCTTCCCGCTCCAGGTGCTGCCACAGGCGGTCGGTGTGGATGTGCAAAATGCGGGCCCGGCTGTGATCCCGAGTGGTGACAATGCCCACCTGGGCTGCCGTCATGGAAAGGGCAGGACACCCCAAGCGTTGCAGCGCCAAAGCCACCAGGGCAATGCTCACCTGCTCACCGGTGGAAAGGAGCATATCCCATTCCCGCAACTGGGCCGGTGTGGTCGGGGATCCCTGCAAGATCTGCTCCCCCAAGCCCACAAGGCGATCGGTTTCATCCCCCATCGCCGAGACCACCACCACCACCCGATGCCCTGCCTTCACCGTGTGGGCCACCCGTTGAGCCACGGCCTGGATACGCTCCACAGAGCCGACAGAGGTACCGCCGTACTTTTGAACAATTAAGCTGCGTTGCATGAGAGGAGAATGAGGTCAGGGGCGGTTTGGATCCTACCCCGGATCTAGGCCAAGCCCAGTCCATTTTGCAAAAACGGCGGTACCGGCAGCAGGATCAGCACCAGCAGCGTTAGCATCCCCAGCCCCAGCAGATCTCGGGCCTCGTCCAGTTCCGTCACATCGTTGAGGGCCGGCTCGTCGGCACTGGAAATCACAAACAGCAGCAGCGCCCAGAGCAACAACCAGGGCTGCACCGTCAAGGCCAGCAGCAGCACCAACCAGCGGGCTACCCGGCCTACATTCGCTCCCATCTGCTGTCCATACACCGCGTGGACAATGTGCCCCCCATCCAGTTGGCCCACCGGCATGAGGTTAAAGGCAATCACCACCAAGCCCAGCCAGCCGGCAAAGGCCAGCGGGTGCAGCTCGATCACCTGCCCCGGCTGCAACTGATCCCCCAGCACCATGCGGGCCAGAATTGCCAGCAGCACCGATAGGCGCGGGTCAATGCGATGAAAACTAATCGGGGTCGGCTGCCCCTCCGGCACCGCGGGAGGATCTGCAGGCGCTGAAAACACCAGCCCCAGCAACAACATGCCCAAAGCAACAAGGCTCCCTGCCAGCGGCCCAGCGGCGGCGATATCAAACAACACCTTGCGGTTGGGCACCGGCTCTTTCAACTGGATAAACGCCCCAAAAGTCCCTAGGACAAAAGGCACCGGGATGAAATAGGGCAGCGAGGTTTTGATGTGGTGGCGGCGGGCCACCCAGTAACGAGTCCACTCATGGGATCCCAAAATGGCAAGGATCCCGACCGCATAGGGCAACCCTTTCATCAGAGAGGGCAAATGCAGCAGCCGGTCAGGGCTAACCCCAGCCGCGTGGGCCCCAGCACTGAGGGTCGTCCAGAAGGTGAATAGCAACAGCCCCAAAGCCAGCAGCGGCAACTCTCGACTGTCCGCCGGGGAGCGCCGCGCCGCCGGGTTGGGCACCAAGGCAAAAAAGGGCTTACCGGCAAACCCCTCCTGCAGCACCACCAAAAAGCGTTTGCCGAAAGTGGTTTCCACGTTTTGCTGCACCCGCTCATAGGCTTCACTGGGATCCGCCCGCAAGTTGCCCCGGCAGATGATCGCCTGGGGGCGGTACTCCACATTTTGCAAATAAAAGACGTTCCAGGGGAAGCAATGGCTCAGCTTCTCCCGCGGCACTTCGGAGATGGGGGTGTGGGCAAGAGCCAGCGAGACCGGATCTGCGGCGCCGTCTTCCTCCTCTTCCTCTGGCTCAGGTTCCCCAGCCGGCGAGGGATCCGCTTCTGGAGAGGAGTTTTCCACCTCTGGCCGAGGGCCTCCGGTTGAGGGTCGAATACCCCCTCGTCTCACCAAGGTCATGCTGGTAAAGTAGGAGGTGAGAAACAGCAGCAACATCAGCAAGGGAGGCAATTCGTACTGAAACACCTGACGCCCCAGCACCCAAACCAAAGGGGGCAGCATCATCACCAGCCACAGGATCCGCCACGGCACCTTTGAGAGGCGGGCCACACTTTTTTGCAGCAGCAGGTAGGTTGCAGAACCCACCAGCGCCAACAGGATCCAATCTGCCATGAGTTCAAAAAACGGAGGAGAACACCTCTACCAAGCTAGCGGCAAATCCAATCCCCTCGCTACAGCTTGCAGCCGGGATCCCTGAAGAGCCAATTGAGGCTTGGCCTGCCCATAGACCGCCACCATTCCGGGGCAAACTTTTCATTCGCGCGAGCGGTGCGGAGCACTTTACTTCTTGTCAGCAGTGGGGCGAAAAAGAGGGATCCCCTTGAGGCGTGCTTATGCTGCCGGCGTCCACTGCACAGCTTCGCCCATGGGCCCCAACCTCAACCCAGTATCTATTCTGGCCAAAAGGTATTCCCTGTCATGCCTCGCAGGGTGAAATAAACAAATAGAAGCAACAAAAGGGATCCCAGCGTCACCATAGCCGCCGCTGTTGGACTTTTGCGATACAGGCCGACAAAAGGCTGGAGGCCAGCCCAGATCCCCCCCAGCAAAACGGTAATAAAGTAAGTGGGATAACGGGAGACATTCTCCACAAACTGGTCTTCCAGTCTTCTGGGGGGCTGCGGTTGTGGCATAAGAGGCTGGGGCTCCAACTCCTTTTTTCTCAGTGTGCCATAGGTAGCTGTCAACCATCTGGAGGCTGGCCATCTTCAGGGAACTGGCGGCAACTCAAAAAGTGTAGTCATCTCAAACTAGATTGAGACACTCCCCAAACGCTCCGCGCCGCTGCCGCGACCCCCCAGCTCATCTCTCTGGGAGAGGGGGGTTGGAGAGCAAGGCAACGGAAATGTTTTATTCCTATTCAAAATGACTATAAATCTCCTCCATTGGCGCTCTTTTGGCAGCCGAGCAACCTCGGCTCCCCAGCCGCTGTGGCACCAACCGACCGGTAAGCAGCCTCTCTGCCGCTTGGCTCACAGCCTCCGCGAGGGAGAAAGTCCATCGTCCCCTCATATCAAAAAGAACATCTACTTCACGAAGAGTGGTTGGAGCGAAGGGGAGACTGCGCAGATTCAGGAAACCGAGAACCTGATATGGTAGGCGTTATCCTGCCTGATCTGCTCTTTTGCTCAGTGCAGCCTCCCCTCTTCATAGACTGATGCGAGAATTGCCCTCTGATCCTTCCAATCGTGCCGGCGTACCCTTTGGGGATCAGACCCTGGCTCTGATGCGCGTCCAGGAGGCCCTGGATCAATTGGAGGCAGCCATTCTCAGTAGCCCTCGCCTGTTTTGGTCTCGCACCCTTATTGAAGAGGAAAAGATTCTGGAGCAGTTAGACTTTATCCGCCTGAACCTGCCGACAGCCCTGGAGGAAGCGGAGGAACTGCTGCGCCAGCGGGATCGGATCTTGGCAGAGGCCAATCGCTACGCCCAAGAAATTGTGGCCGCGGCCCAACGTAGGGCTGAGCAGCTCCTCAACGAATCGGCGATTCTGCGACAGGCCCAAGCTCAGGCGGAGCAGTTATTGCAACAAGCCTATCAACATAGTGAGGAGGTGCGGCGACAGACACTGCAGGAATCGGAGCGCCTGCAGCGGGAGGCCCACCGTTACGTGGATCAGGTGTTGCAAGACTTGGAGTTGCGGTTGGTGGAGTCCTTACGGGTGATCCGCAACGGGCGGCAAAATCTGCAGACCTAACAGAGAAGAGTCAGACTGGGGCTTGAGCGCTGCCTTCAACCTGTGCCAGGAGCATTTTTATCCCGCGTTGTGCAAGTCTTTTGGAGCGGTGGGTTAGGGATCTCCTGAGCAGGCGAGGGACGGCTCCCCTCGCTAGACTTGAGCAGAAGACGTTCCCCAGCGGCCCTTGACATCCTCTCTGCCCATCATCCTTGGCGTATCAGGCGCTTCAGGGATGCTCTATGCTGTGCGCGCTCTGCATGTTCTGCTCAGCCTGGACTACCGCGTCGAAGTGGTGGCCTCCAAAGCGGCCTATCAGGTGTGGCAGGGAGAACAAGGGGTGCTGCTGCCGACAGACCCCCGCAAGCAGGCCCACTTTTGGCGACAGCAAGCCGAGAGCAGCGGTGGATCCCTAGTTTGTCATCGCTGGCAGGATGTGGGGGCAACCATTGCCAGTGGCTCCTATCGCACGCAGGGGATGTTGGTGATCCCGTGCAGCATGGGTACAGTTGCCAAGTTGGCTGCCGGCTTGAGCTCGGATCTGCTGGAGCGGGCTGCTGATGTGCAGCTCAAGGAGGGACGACGCTTGGTGGTGGTGCCGCGGGAAACCCCCTTTAGCCTGATCCACCTGCGCAACTTGACCACTCTGGCAGAAGCGGGGGCGCGCATTGTTCCGGCCATTCCAGCTTGGTACCACCAGCCGCGTACCATCCTAGATTTGGTGGATTTTGTGGTGGTGAAGGCGTTGGATCAGTTCGGTATTGATGGCGATCTCATTCGCCGCTGGCAGGGGATGCGCCAGCATCAGATCCTCAAGCTGCCCCCTGATCTCTGAGCGGGATCCCTTTTCCCGGCGGCAGGCTGGGATTTGGCTTGGGGGTGTTCCAAGCTGGGGGGGGCCCTGTGCCGATAGCCCTCACTTGTGGCACCTTGCCGGGAATAGCTCAGATCACTTGCTGAGCTAGCCGACTCGGGGATCCCGCTGAAGGGGGGTGGGCAAGTCAGGGCAGGTCTCCAGACTGGCCGCCCATTCCCCGATGAGGGTGTTGACCCAGTGAGGCAGCTCGTCGTGGGCGCAGTGGCCTACTCCCGGCAGCTTCACCAAGGTGAGGGCAGGTTGCCAGCGCTTAAATTGGTCTGCCAAAAAACTGGGCACTGCCGGATCTTCTCGGCCCCAAAGTAGCAAGATAGGCATTTTTAGGGTGGGCAGCAGGCGTTTGGGGCTGTCGAAGCGGCGGCAGAGAATGGCCCTCAGACCGTCCAAAAACACGTGGGCTGCCCCCGGCTCAAAGGCCGGTCTCTGGAAGATCTGCACCAGCTCGTCATCCACCTGCTCATCCCGCTTGTAGACATTCTTGATCCAAGCTCGTAGCACCTCGGTTTGTCGCAGCCAGTTGAAGAGGTGGGGATAAGTGAGGGGGCACCCCAGCAACGACAGAATCCCTTCGCAGAGGGCTCGCACCAGAGCATCCCAGGGAGGGGGTAATTCTTCGGGGTGAGGCCCATCGGCACAACTGATCAAGCACAAGCCTTTCACCATTTGGGGATAGCGGGCGGCGGCAATGACTCCCACCAAGCCCCCGATGGAATGGCCCACCAGGATGCTGGGCTGCTGAATGTGAGTTTGCCAAAACTCGTGTACCTGCTCCACCCACAGATCAACGCTGTAGGCAATCTCCGGCTTGGCACTCTTGCCAAATCCCAGCAGGTCGAGGGCATAGACGGAGCGCTGGGATCCCAGAGGGAGAATGTTGTGGCGCCAATGACCCACTGACGCTCCAAATCCATGGATTAAAAGGGCCGGAGCTGCCGTCAAGTTGACGACACCGGCAGGGGTTTGGGCACGACTGGGGGTGTAGGTGAAATGGATGGGCCAGCCCCGCCAATGCCAGGTTTGGGAGTAGCCGTAGCGAGGCAAAGCCGACAAGGGATCCCTGTCGCTACCCGTTGGGGAAGAGGAGGGCGCATCAACAGAGGAGAAACCGGGATTGCCGACGGAATTGGCGCTGACCCGAGCAGAAGGGGAAGGATGGGAGTTGAGTCTGTGCAAGGGAGGAGTGGGTGACAACAATAGGCTCATCTCCAATTTAGGCTAGACCAATCTTAGTGGTTTTCTCGGCTCGCCCAAAGCTACTTTGCTACCGGTTCTTCTTTAGGACATGCCAGCATGACTGTGCCCCTGACTCCAGACCCAATGAATGAAGCCTTCCAGGTAGACCCAATCACTGCTGCCAGCTTCCGCCAGATCGATCAAGAGATTGGCCCCCACCCCTGGCAAGGGATCCCTTATGAGGTGGTGCGCCGCGCCATTCATGCCACTGCCGACTTTGAGCTACGGGATCGCTTTTTCTTCGGCCCCAACGCCGTCGAACAAGCCCTGGCAGCCCTGCGGCAAAAGCGGCCTGTCGTTGTCGATGTCAGGATGGTGGCAGCTGGGATCCAGTCAGGTCTGAAAGCCCAAGGGATCCCCCTCTACTGTGCTTTGGACTGGGTGGAGGAGCCCCGTTGGCCCGGTCAAACCCGCGCCGCCAATGGGATGGTGAACTTGGCACGCCGCTATCCAGAAGCCCTGTTTGTCGTTGGCAATGCCCCCACCGCGTTGCTGGCTTTGGTGGAGGAGATTCGGGCACAGCGGGTCAAGCCGGCTTTGGTGATCGGAGTGCCGGTGGGATTTGTGGCGGTGGAAGAGGCCAAGCAGGCGTTGGCGCAAACGGATGTTCCCCAGATTCGGGTGGAGGGCCGCAAAGGCGGATCCCCAGTTGCTGCTGCCATTGTCAATGCCCTTCTCTTGGCAGCTCAACGGGATCCCATCCCCAACTGACTAGAATTGAAGGGATATCTTCAGACCTTTCCCATGACCCCAGAACAAGAGGAGTGGCTGATTCGCAACCTTCAGCAACAACAAGAACAAATCCAAGAAATGCGGGCCGAGCAGCAGCGGTCGGCTGAGCGCTTTGAGGCTCAGATGGTTGAGATGCGGCAGGGCTTTGCAGCCCAAATCTCCGAGATCCGGGCTGAGCAGCAGCGGTCTGCCGAGCGCTTTGAGGCCCAGATGGCCGAAATGCGAGCCGAGCAGCAGCGGTCGGCTGAGCGCTTTGAGGCTCAGATGGTTGAGATGCGGCAGGCCTTTGCAGCCCAAATCTCCGAGATCCGGGCTGAACAGCAACGATCTGCCGAGCGCTTTGAGGCTCAGATGGTTGAGATGCGGCAGGGCTTTGCAGCCCAAATCTCCGAGATCCGGGCTGAACAGCAACGATCTGCCGAGCGCTTTGAGGCCCAGATGGCCGAAATGCGGGCCGAGCGGCAGGCTATGGAAGCCCAACTCCAGACCGAAATCCAGGAGATCAGGGCGTTGATCCAACAGAACCAGGAGCGGATTCGACAGAACGAAGAGCGGGGAGACGAGCTGGAGGTGGCCATACAGGAGTGCCGCCGAGATATGCAGGCTGGGTTTGCCGAACTGAGGGAAGCGCAAGCCATGATGATGGAGCAATTTCGGGAGCGCGATGGCCGCCTGATCGAGGCTCAACTCAGCTTTATTCGGGAGATGCGGGAAATGCAACGGGAAGTGGCGGAGCTGCGACTGGATTTTCTCAATCACATGCGCCAATACCACCCACCTGTCGAACGTTAAATGGCTACGGCAGCACCTGGGCGGTCACCTCAGCTTGCGGTCGTAGGGGTAGCGGGGGATGGCTCTGTGGCTTCCTGGGGGATCCCCCCCCTTTCCCAAGCCAGGGTTTTGGCAGGAGCCCCTCATCTGCTCCGGCACTTTACCGATCATCCGGCCCGCAAGATCCCGCTCACCGGGCCAGTGGAAAGTTGGATCCCACTTTTGCAGCAGGAGATGGCTCAGGGATCCCTAGTTTTGTTGGCCAGCGGGGATCCGCTTTTTTTCGGGATCGGGCGGCTGTTGACGGAGTATTTCCCAGCGGAGCGGTTGGCCTTCTATCCGCAGGTGAGCTCGGTGCAGCTGGCCCTGAACCGCCTGCAGATCCCCTGGCAGGAGGCGACCATCCTCAGCCTGCACGGGCGGGGAGTGGAGCGGTTGGAAGCCGTTCTCAAGCAGGGATCCCCTGTGATCGTGGTGCTCACCGATCCGGAGCATACACCGACCGTCTTGGCCCAGTTCATTGCCGACCTGCGGCTGCCGGTGCGTTACCAAGCCTGGGTCTGTAGTCAACTGGGATCCCCTCAAGAACAGGTCGTGCCCCTCCAAGAAGGGGAAGACGCCGTTTTCCCCAGCCCCAACGTGGTGGTGCTGCGACGGGTAGAACCGGAGCCAGATCCCCATCGCTGGCCTTTGGTCGGGATCCCGGACGACCAGTTCTACACCTTTCCCGACCAGCCCGGCTTGATCACCAAGCAGCCCATCCGCCTGCTCACCTTAGGATCCCTGCAGCTCCCCCAAGAGGGCGTGGTGTGGGATATCGGTGCCGGCACCGGCTCGGTGGCCATCGAAATAGCCCGTCTTTCCCCCCAACTTCAGGTGTACGCCGTTGAGCGGAATGCCGCCGGCATCTGCCTGATTCGGCGCAACCGGCAACGCTTTGGCCCAGAGAACCTGCAGGTGATCCCGGGGGCAGCCCCCCAAGTGTTGGCCAACTTGCCCGACCCAGATCGGGTGGTGCTGGGCGGCGGCGGCAAAGGGATCCGCGACCTGCTGCCGGTGGTGGAAGCCCGCCTGCGGCCTGGAGGGATCTTAGTGGCCAACTTCGCTACCCTAGAAACCTGCAGTGAAGCCCTGCAATGGCTGCGTTCTCGGGGCTGGCAAGTTCGAGTAGATCACGTTCAGATCTCCCGCTCTGCCGTCCTGGCCGAGGGCACCCGCTTTGCCCCCCTGAACCCGGTTTACCTGCTGCAAGGGATCCCTTCAAATTGGAAAGCCCAGTAAGCCCCCCGTTGCTCTGCTTTCCCTTCTCCCTGTGGGGGAGGGAAAGTCATCCCTCGTCCTCCTCATCGGCGGTGAACCCCGGTCGGTACAGGTAGGCGGAGGAGGGACGGTTGGTCTTCTTGATTTGGTCTTTGATGGATTCCAGGTCGATGTAGCGATCCGCCAAGTTGATCAGTTGATCGCTGGTCATGGAACGCAAGCTGACCACCTCCACTCGTGCCCCTTGGTAGCTGACGGCATTGACCGCGTAGGCCAAGTCCCCATCACCGCTCACCAGCACAGCCGTCTCATACCAGCGCACCAGCGACAGCATATCCACGGCAATTTCCACATCCAGGTTGGCTCTCTTGGATCCATCGGGCAACTGGGTTAGCTCTTTGGTAACCACGCGGTAGCCATTGCGGCGCATCCAGAGCAAAAACCCCTGCTGCTTTTCGTTGTTGCGATCGACGCCGGTGTAGAAAAAAGAGCGCAAAAGGGGCGACCGACCACTCAGCGTCTTCAGCAGACGGGTGTAGTCGATCTCAATGCCCAGTTGCAGAGCGGCATAGAACAGATTGGATCCGTCGATGAATATGGCCACACGCCCACGGTTGTCCTGCAAGGGATCCGCAGGCTGAAAGCCGGGATCAGGATCAAGACGCAGCATTCGGGTTTTCTTCTCCAAGTTTTGACAAAAGGGCAGAAAAAAGAGGTGTTAAATGGGTTTAATCGCCAATACAGCTCTTTCCGGCAGCACTGACTACAGCTAATGCAGACGCCTCTCTTGTGCGATAGGGATCTTACTGCTTCCCAGAGTGATCTGCAGAATTCCCATGAAGTCGGAAAAAGCCGTAAAAGGCTGCCCCAAGCCTTGGGACACATGATTCACCCTAGCGCAGGAGAGACGATCCACCGAGAAGATTTCCAAAATCCTAAAGAAAAAATACCTACGATAAGGAGAGGCTTTGCGGATGGAGTGCAGGGATGGGCCGGTGCCTTACCGCTTTTCGAGCCCCTTGCACAGAGGGGTGCTGCGCAGCCGCTACAAGCGGTTTTTGGCCGATGTGGAGCTGGAAAACGGGCAACAGATCATCGCCCATTGCCCCAACACAGGGCCGATGAGTGGGGTCTGTCAGGTGGGGGCACCTGTGTACCTCTCCCATCACCCAGAGCCGAAACGGAAACTGGCCTACACCTGGGAGATGATCCAGGTGGATGGAGTATGGGTGGGGATCAACACCAGCTTGCCCAATCGCCTGGTGGAATGGGGGCTGGAGCGAGGGTGGTTTCCCCAGTTGGCAGGATTTTCCCGCCGGCAACGGGAGGTGACCTGCGGCAAGAGCAAAATCGACTTTCTGCTGACAGGAGACGCTGGCTCGGCCTATCTGGAGGTGAAGAACACCACCTGGGCTGTGGGATCCCGTGCGCTGTTTCCCGATACGGTGACCACTCGCGGCCAAAAACACCTGGAAGATTTGATCGCGGTGCGCCAACAGGGGCAGCGGGCTCTGCTGCTGTACTGGATCAATCGCGCCGATTGCACCGAGTTTGCCCCCGGCGAAGAACGGGATCCCCGCTATGCCCGTCTGTTTCGTGAGGCCCTGCAAGCCGGAGTGGAGATGTTGCCCTATCGGGTCGAGGTTTCGCCGACAGGGATCCGCCCCTTGGGTTCGGCCAAAATCGTTGTCTAAGCACCCCAAAAGAAGGGGCAAGCTCTCTGGAAACGGCTGGGGATCGCCTATAATTCTGTTTTCTCCAGATTCTTCCATTTTCCAGGCATTTGAGGACCATGAGCGAACCTTCCTCCCGTCCTCATCACATTGTCCTGACTTCCCATCCCTCCCCTTATGGGACGCAAGCCCAGCCGATTCGCTGGGGATCCTTGGATCCACTGCAGCGGGGGCCGGTGGTGGGTAGCCTGACCAATCTTGCCCATCGCAATGTCATCGGCACCCATGCGGGAGCCTACGCTGTCTATCGGGCATTGGCTGTGGCCAGTGGCTCTTTGCAGGCGGATCACCGCGCCGATTTAACCAATACTGCCCCGGTGGTGTCGATTGGCCCTCACCCAAGCTGGGGAGATCCAGACCGGATTGTGTCCTTGGATCCCTGGGGAGCAGTTGTGGGGGAAGTCTTTGCCCCCCTCTATGCCCAGGGCTACGATATTCGCCCTACTATTGCCATTACTCAGGCCCACATCCACATGCCAGAACTGCAGGAGGCGGTCAACAAAGGGCGGTTACGGGTGGATGGCCGGATCCTCAAAGACAATGGCAGCCTGGTGGTCACCAAAGCCGCAATCGAGCCGGTCTGGTACCTGCCGGGGATCGCCAAACGATTGCAGGTGAGCGAAAGCCTGCTGCGCCGCACCCTCTTCGAGCAGACGGGAGGCATGTTTCCAGAATTGGTGACTCGCCCAGACCTATCGGTGTTTTTGCCGCCCATCGGTGGCCAGACGGTGTACATCATCGGGCAAGTGGCCGCCATCACCGACCCGGCTTTGCCCCTGGCGGTGCGGGTTCACGACGAATGCAATGGTTCCGATGTGTTTGGCTCGGATATTTGCACCTGCCGCCCCTACCTGGTGCATGGCATTGAAGAATGCGTTAAGACGGCCCAAGCCGGTGGAGCTGGGGTGATCGTGTACCTGCGCAAAGAAGGCCGCGCCTTGGGAGAGGTGACCAAGTTTTTGGTCTACAACGCCCGCAAGCGCCAGGAAGGAGGGGATCGGGCCGATGCCTACTTCGCCCGTACCGAGTGTGTGGCAGGGGTGCAAGACATCCGCTTCCAGGAGTTGATGCCGGATGTGCTCCATTGGCTGGGCATAACCCGAATCGATCGCCTGATTTCTATGAGCGACCTTAAGTATCGAGCCATCACCGACTCCGGCATTGAGGTCGTGCAGCGGGTGCCCATCCCAGAAGAGCTGATCCCGGCGGATGCCCGTGTGGAGATCGAGGCCAAAAAAGCTGCCGGCTACTACACTGAGGGTGAGGTACTGGATGCGGAGCGGCTGGCCCAAATCCGAGGAAGGGCCTTGGTGGAGTGAGCGGGATCCCTCATGCAAGTGGCTACCTGGAATGTCAACTCCATTCGCACCCGGCTGCCTCAGGTTTTGGCTTGGCTGGACAGCCAGGGATCCCTGGATGTGCTCTGCCTGCAGGAGACTAAGGTGGTGGATGAAGACTTTCCTCGGGCGGCCTTTCAGGAGCGGGGCTTTCATGTGGAGGTCTACGGGCAAAAGTCCTACAACGGTGTGGCTCTGATCAGCCGGGATCCCCCGGAAAAAGTAGAACGGGGGTTTGGTGCGCTGCTGCCTGCGGCGGCAGATTTGGATGAGCAAAAGCGGCTGATGAGCGCCATCTACCGCGGGATCCGTATTCTCAACCTTTATGTGCCCAACGGTTCTGAGGTGGGATTGGAAAAATACGCCTATAAATTGCGCTGGCTAGCCACGCTGAAGGATTACCTCGCCGTTGCCCTGAGCCAAGGGGATCCCATCCTGCTCTGCGGGGACTTTAACATTGCCCTGGAAGATCGGGATATTTACGATCCCCAAAAAGCGGGAGAAATCATGGCTTCCGAACCGGAGCGACAAGCCCTGCGGGAGATCCTGGCTTTAGGGTTTGAAGATGCGTTTCGCAGGTTCACCCCAGATCCCGGCCATTTTAGCTGGTGGGACTATCGCTCGGGGGGGTTTCAAAGGAATCGCGGCTGGCGCATTGATCATCATTATCTGTCTCGTGAGCTACAGGAGAAAGCCACCGCTTGCTGGATCGATGTTGAGCCACGGCGGGCCGAAAAACCCAGCGATCATGCCCCTGTCATTGTTGCCCTGGATATTTAAGCGCCTTGTTATAGTCATTTCAAGCTAGGTTGAGACACTCCCCAAACGCTCCCTGCCACTGCCTTCACCCCTTCTCTCAGAGGAAGAGGGGAGCCAGGCGGAAATGTTTCATTCCTGTTTAAATGACCATAACAGCTCATACCAACTAGCCATCCAATTAAAATGGAGCGGCCTCTTCGAGAATTTTCAGCTAGAAATCGCAGGAGCCCCGCACTGTACCCGTAGGGTCAGTGTCGGGAGGAATGCGGAAGTTATGATAGAACCATGACTCAAGTCCTGACCGTCCCCTGCAAGCTCAAGGTGTCCCAGTCGCAAGCCGCAAAGTTGGATGCGACAATGGATGCCTTTGTGCAGGCGTTGAACTGGGTCAACCAAAACACACCAGAAAAAGTAGTCAACGCAGTCAAACTCCAGTCCCTTTGCTATTACCAGATTCGCGCTCGGTTCGGCTTATCCAGTAACTTGGCTCAGCAGGTCTGCAGACGGCTGGCCGGTGCCCGTAAAGTTGCCCGACAGAAAAACCGTCCGGTCAAAGCGTTCAAGAGAGGCTTTGCGACCTACGATGCCCGTATCTTTTCGTTCCGCGAGAAAGACTGGACGGTGTCGCTGACCACGGTTGGGGGTCGAGAGCGCTTTGAGCTGGCCATTGGCCGCTACCAGAGAGAACGGCTGGCGGGCTCCAATCCCAAATCTGCCACTCTGGTCAAGCGTAAAGACGGCTCCTACTCTATTCAGATCTGTGTGGAAACGGAGCCATCCCCACCGCAACGCACGGGTAGAGTGCTGGGGGTGGACTTGGGAAGGACGGATATTGCCCATACGTCAGAGGGGGACAATTGGAATGGACAGCAGTTGAACAGAGTCCGAGACCACTACTCCCGGTTGAGGGCGGTACTCCAACGCAAAGCCAGTAAGGGCACCCGCAGTTCGCGGCGCAGATGCAGAGAACTGTTGCAACGGCTGTCTGGCAAGGAGAGGCGCTTTCAGGCGTGGGTCAATCATCGCATCTCCAAAGCTATTGTCTCTAGGGCAAAGGCGACAAACAGCGCTATTGCTCTGGAAGACTTGACAGGGATTCGGGAAAGGGTCAATCAACAGCCACGCAGCAAAGCCGAACGGCGCAGGGCCAACAGTTGGGCGTTTTATCAACTCCGTCAATTTTTGGAGTACAAGGCTCTGCGTGCGGGGGTTGCTCTGATTCTTGTTCCGCCTGCCTACACGTCGCAGACCTGCCACCGGTGTTTGCACATTCATCCCGACCCTGCGCAATCCTACCGCAGTGGAAAGAAGTTTAAGTGTGGACACTGTGGATGGGAAGGGGATGCGGATTTGAATGGTGCGAATGTGATTGCGCTTTTGGGGGCTGCTGTGAACCAGCCTAGAGGTTCGTGGTTGGCTTGCCAACTGCAGGGCTACCGAAAGCCCGCCCTGTACTGCGAAGCAGTCAGGGTCGGGTAGTTTACAACCATTCTGTGTTCGGGGCTGAGCTGAGCCATGCTTTGCTGTAGAGCCTGTTGGTAGTGCAAGTGCATCAGGTCGGGGCCAGGGTGAGCGATATCCGATCCGAGGGCCAGGTTTTGGGTTTGGGAGTGTTGCCGGGCGCAGCGCCGTCGCTGATCTGAGGCCACATTCCAGCAGATGCGATACAGCCAAGTGGAAAACTGGGCCGAGCCGCGAAACCGAGGCAACCCTTTCCAGGCACGAATAAACACTTCCTGTACCAGGTCATCCAAAAGATCGGCTCCACACAAGGGATAGAGGATATTCCGTACCGACTGCTGGTATTTGCGGTAGAGTTGGCGAAAGCTCTGGCTGTCGCCGTTGAGGCAGCGCTGGATCAGCTCCCAATCGGATGTATCCTTTGCCGCCTGCACGAGAGGACGCTCCCTTGTTCTCAACCTTGCTTTGTCTGACTCCCAATGCCCCCAAAAGGTTCAAAGGATCCCTGTCTACGATGGCCCTCCACTTCCCGCCAAGCAAGATATGGTCGTTTAGGCTAGAGTGAGACACCTGGGCTATACGAGAAAAGCCTTATGGCCCCATGCATTATTGCTCCGCAGCGCTGACGCGACGACGCGACCAATGTTTTAGGTGTGGGTGCAGTGTCCTAGTTTGAGTCGAAATGACCATACCGGCATCTTCTGATTGCCGTTTTCCCTCAAAGGATACCCGCCGGCAGG
This sequence comes from Thermostichus sp. OS-CIW-30, assembly GCF_054060215.1. Classification (NCBI taxonomy): domain Bacteria; kingdom Bacillati; phylum Cyanobacteriota; class Cyanophyceae; order Thermostichales; family Thermostichaceae; genus Thermostichus; species Thermostichus sp. OS-CIW-30. Next base: position 133,973 of record NZ_JBSSCZ010000002.1, read on the forward strand.
TGTAGACAAGCCAATCCCTCTTGCCTGTTCGCACTTTCTCAATCCCAATTCTGTTGAATTCTATTGGCTCGTCGACCTACAATTCCAATAACACCAAAAAGAGGGAATGAAAAGCTGATCTTCATGCCTGCCTGGCCATGGCCAAAACAACTCAGATAACCGATAAACCCGATCTGTTTGGATTCCTCTATCATCACCCGACGCTCATCCTTGCCATTCTGTTGGGGCCACCTCTCATTTGGTTACTGGTCTTTTACTTGGGGCCGCTGCTGGCGCTGCTGCTGCAAAGTTTTTATCATCTGGATCCCTTTACCGGCCTGATCCTGAGAAAGTTGACTTTGGCCACCTATCGGGAGCTGCTCACTCCTGCCAGCGTGGATATCTTTGTCCGCAGCTTGACTATGGCTTTGGCAGTGACCCTAGCTGCAATTGTGTTGGCTTTTCCTCTGGCTTATACCATGGTCAGACTGGCCTCTCCTCGCTGGAAGGACTTTTTGTACTTGTTGGTGCTCCTACCGCTTTGGTCTAGTTATTTGATTCGGGTTTATGCCTGGAAGTTGATCCTGGCCAAAGAAGGGATCCTCACCTACCTACTCGCCCATGTGGGCCTACAGGGATGGGTGGAAAAGATTTTGCAGTTGCCCGGGATCGGTGGGCCATCGCTGGCCGTATCCAACTTGGGTATTTTCTTGGTGTTTCTCTATGTTTGGCTGCCCTATATGATTCTGCCGATCCAGGCGGCTTTGGAGCGAGTACCTGATAGCTTAATTGAGGCTTCTGCAGATTTGGGAGCTCAGGGTTGGCAAACGTTCCGCCATGTTACTCTTCCCCTCGCGTTGCCAGGGATCCTGGCCGGGTCGGTCTTCACCTTTTCCTTAACGCTAGGAGATTTTGTGGTGCCTTATTCTCTGGGCAATTCCAGCTATTTCATCGGGCAGGCAGTTCTCGCCTTCCAGGGCACCTCTGGCAACATTCCCTTGGCGGCAGCCTTCACGGTTGTGCCGATGGGGATCATGATCGTTTATCTGCTGGTGGCCAAGCGGCTGGGGGCGTTTGAATCGGTGAGCTGACCCGATCAAGGATTTTTCCAACACATGAGGAGCCAACTGAGCTAGGCTGGTAAGTGTTAACGAATGTATCGGGCTGTCCCTATGGTGCTCTTTGGCTTTGGCAAACTTGGCAAGAAACTGTCCCTGCCCAAACCGGAAGAAGCCTTGCCGGGCCGGGCCGAGCCGATGGTGATCGTGAATCGGCATTTTGTCAATGGCCATCCGCTGCAGCCGCCTTTTCCCGAGGGCATGGAGCTGGCCATGTTCGGCATGGGCTGCTTCTGGGGGGCAGAGCGCAAGTTTTGGCAGGTGCCAGGGGTGTTCAGCACAGCGGTGGGCTACGCTGGCGGGTTTACCCCCAACCCCACCTATGAAGAGGTCTGTACTGGCCTGACTGGCCACAACGAGGTGGTGCGGGTGGTTTACGACCCAGCTCAGGTCAGCTATGCCCAACTGCTGAAGGTGTTTTGGGAAAATCACGACCCTACCCAGGGGATGCGCCAAGGCAATGATGTGGGCACCCAATACCGCTCCGGCATCTATGTGTATTCTCCGGCGCAGCGGGAGCTGGCGGAAAAAACCCGCGATCTCTATCAGCAGGCCCTGACCGCCCACGGCTACGGCCAGATCACCACCGAGATCTTAGACGCGCCTGAGTTTTACTACGCCGAAGACTACCACCAGCAATATCTGGCCAAGAATCCGCGCGGCTACTGCGGCCTGCGGGGCACTAGGGTTTGTCTGCCAGAGATCCTCACCGAGCCTGCCTAGCCCCAACCCAACCGTCAAAAGACTCGGCGGGAATGGGATCCCCGCTCAAGGAACTCCCTAGCCACTAGGGTTACCACCGCCAGCAAGGAGAGCACCACCGCCGCCGCATAGGCTGAGCCGGTGGCATAACTGCGGTAGGCATCTTCCACGAACAGGGGCAAGGTCTGGGTGCGGCCAATGATGTTGCCGGAAACCACAGCCACAGCGCCGAACTCCCCCATGGCGCGGGCATTGGTCAAGATGACGCCGTACAGAAGGCCCCAGCGGATGTTGGGCAGGGTGATTCTCCAGAAGATCTGCCAGGGGGTCGCCCCCAGCGTTTTGGCGGCTTCTTCCTGGTCGGTGCCTGCCTCCTCCAACACCGGCAACACTTCCCGCGCCACAAAAGGAAGGGTGATGAAAGCCGTTGCCAACACAATGCCCGGAAATGCAAAGATAACCCTCCAGGATCCCAGCCAACCCTGACGCCCGAAGATGAGCACCAGCATTAGGCCAGCCACCACCGGGGAAATGGAAAAGGGCAGATCGATCAGGCTCAGCAGCAGCGCCCGCCCCGGAAAACGCCGATGAGCAATGGCCAAGGCAGCACAGAGGCCGAAAAAGGTATTGAGGGGCACAACGACCAGGGCGGTTAGCACCGTCAATCGCAGGGCACTGAGCAACTCCCGCTCTGTCAGGCGATGGAGAAAGGCTGGGATCCCTTCTCGAAACGCCTGATAGAAGATGTTCACCACCGGGATCCCGAGCAGCAGCGCGATGTAAAGCCCGACGATCCCGATCAACAGGCCCGACAGCCATGTTGAGGGCTTCGGTTTGACACCTGCTACCTCGTCAGGTTTCATGGCGACTTCCCCAGGCTTGCAGAAGGTTAATTACCACCAGCGACAGGAAAGAGATCCCCAACATCACCGTTCCGATCACGGTTGCCCCAGCATAGTCGTGTTGTTCCAGCCGCTGAATCACCAGCACCGCCGCGATCAAGTCCCGAAAGGGAATGCTGGAAGCGATGATCACCACAGAGCCGTATTCCCCCACGGCGCGGGAAAACCCCAGGGCCACCCCGGTGAGCACTGCCGGCAGAATCTGGGGCAGCACCACGCGCCGGAAGGTCTGAAAGCGGGAAGCCCCCAAACTCCAGGCTGCCTCTTCCACATCTTTCTCCAGCTCCTGCAACACCGGCTGCACCGTCCGCACCACAAAGGGAAAAGAAATAAACAGCATCGCCACCCCCACCCCCAAGCGGGTAAAGGAGATGCGGATCCCCAAGGGGGCCAAAAGGGATCCAATCCAGCCGTTGCTGCTGTAAACCGTTGCCAGGGTGAGGCCGGCCACGGCGGTGGGCAAAGCAAACGGCAGATCGATCAACCCCTCGAGAAGCTTTTTGCCGGGGAAGGCGTAGCGCACCAGCACCCAGGCAGTCAGGGTGCCCATCACGCCGTTGATCAGAGCCGCCAGCAACGCGGTTACAAAAGTAACTTCATAGGCGGAGAGGGCCACGGGATCCGTCGCGATCCGCCAAAACTCCGCCCAGCCCACGCTGCTGGACTTGGCAATCAAGGCAGCCAGCGGCAGAATCAACATCAAGAAGAGATAGCCCAGGGTCAGCCGCCACGGCCAAGACAGTTGAGACAAAGCTTGCAGCAACGTTTCTCAAGCTCCCACCGGCATTGCGGTCATCTCGGTTTTTTTGACGGGAAAGGCTTTCACCACCTTGGGGCGCACATAGACCTGCTGCCCCACCTGCAGGGGTTGGTTGGCATATTGCTCGCGGCTGAGATGGGCCCACAGGGATCCGCCATCGCTAAGAATCAGCTCCGCCTGAATCTCCCGACCCAGGTGGATGATCTCCTTAACGCGGGCAGAAACACCACTGCTGCCGGGGTTGACCTCAATCTGCACATCGTGGGGGCGCAAAAAAAGCTGATGCGGGCCGGCCTGCACCTCGGGAAGCTGGCAAAAGAGTTGGGAGCGGGGAGAAAGCTCGTTGACCGGGCCGACAAAGCTCATCACAAAGGGTGTAGCTGGATGGTCATAGATTTCTGCCGGGGATCCCACCTGTTCGATCCGCCCCTGGTTCATCACCACGATCTGATCCGCCACCTCCATGGCTTCCTCTTGATCATGGGTTACAAATACCGTTGTCACATGCACCTCATCGTGCAGGCGCCGCAACCACTTGCGCAGCTCTTTGCGGACTTTGGCATCCAGGGCCCCAAAGGGCTCATCCAACAGCAACACCTGCGGCTCCACCGCCAAAGCGCGGGCTAGGGCCACCCGCTGCCGCTGCCCCCCAGAGAGTTGAGAGGGGTAGCGATCCCCGAACCCCGATAGCTGCACCAGCTCCAGCAGCTCATCCACCCGTGCCCGAATCTCGGCCCGTGAAGCCTTGCGGATCTCCAAGCCAAAGGCGATGTTCTGCCGCACCGTCATGTGCTTGAACAGGGCGTAGTGCTGAAAAACAAAACCAATGTTGCGCTCCTGGACGCTGGCATGGGTAGCATCCCGCCCGGTGAGGGAAATCCGCCCCGTATCCGGCTTTTCTAGGCCGGCAATCAGGCGCAGCAGGGTGGATTTGCCAGAACCGGATGGCCCCAAGAGGGCAACCAGGGATCCCGTGGGAATGGTGAGATCGGTGGGGTGAAGGGCCTGAAACTCGCCAAAACGCTTCGATACCCCTTCGATGGTGATACCCATAGGTTCTGCCTAGCTAGTGGTTTGCCTGAGAAGTTGCTGGATGGTTGCCGGCTGAGTCTTCTGGAGAGGGCGAGGGAAGTTAAACCCGCGGCTAATCTACGGTAAACCTGTCAACAAACCGTTGATACAGCTCCCAGAATAACTTGAACGGGGATCCAAAACAAGGGAGACTCCCTACAACTGAGCTTGGATGCGGTCAAACAAGGCCCCATCGGCAAAAAAGCGGCTTTGGACAACCTCCCAGCCTCCCAGGTCGGCGACGGTAACCCGCTTCTCAACAGGAGGGTACCGCCAGGCAAACTCTTGGGCCACCGTCGGCTCCACCGGGCGAAAGCCCACCTCGGCAAAGGCCCGCTGCGCTTCTGGGGTGAATAGGTAGTCCACAAAGGCTTCGGCCACGGCACGGGTGCCTTTGCGATCCACATTGGCATCCACCACGGCTACGGGGTTGTCGATGGAAATGTTGGGATCCGGCACCACATAGAACAGGGATTGGCCGCGCAGGCTGGCCAAGATCACCTCATGTTCGTAGGTGAGCAGGGCATCCCCTTGCCCTTTTTGGAAAAAAACATCGGTGGCCTCTCGTGAGTCCCGCGGCAAAATGCGGACATTCTTGTAGACCTGGGTGGTGAAGGCCAGAGCCTGGGGTTCAGGGACAGCGCTCCAGAGGGCTAAAAAGTTCCAGCGGGCGCCCCCTGAGGTCTTGGGGTTGGCGGTAACCACCTGCAAGCCGGGCCGAGCCAGATCTTGCCAAGAGCGGATCCCCTGGGGGTTGCCCTCCCGCGTTACAATTACTGCCACCGAACGGGTAACGATCCCTTGGTTGGGGGTACGGGCTTCCCATCCCGGCTGAATGAGACCGGCAGCCACGAGGCGCTCCACATCCAGGGCCAGAGCCAAGGCCACCACATCGGCATCCAGCCCGTCAATAACTGCCCGCGATTGCGTTGCCGAGCCGCCGTAGCTGCTTTCCACCCGCACCCGTTGCCCCGTTTTCGCCAGCCAATCGGCCTCAAAAGCAGGGATGATCTGCCGGTAGGCATCCCGCGTCACCGCAAAGGAGGCCAGGAGAATCGCTACTTCCTCTCTGGATCCCCCTGAGCCCATACCGCTGACACAACCACTGAGGCCAAGAAGAAGGCCAAAAATTAGGGATCCCATCCCCAGCCACCGCCCCATGCTCACCGGCAGCCTGCGGATCCCGGCCCCAACTCTCCCAGACCAGACCACCTCGATTGCTGAGGGGATCCCCCATTTGTTCGCAGGTGTCCCTTCAGTGTTCATAGCAATCCCCAAAAACTTCTCCTCCTCCTCAGAGGGAGTCCGCCCTCACCCCCAACCCCCCTCCCAAAAGGGGAGGGGACAAGCGCCAGGACTCTTCCCGTCTTATTCTACGGTAAGCCAGTCGGTAAACCGTTTTTAGTTCTCTGGGGATCTCTAGGGGGAGCAGGTGGCGAGGATTGGCGGATCGGAGATTAAAGCCAGAGCAGCCTTGAGGATCCCGGGATCCTCTGGAGAAGGGCGCAACTGAAACCCCAGCCGCTGACACAGGCGGCGCATGGCCTCGTTTTCGCAAAGAACCTCGCCGGTGAGGTGCTGGATCCCTTCGCAGCGGGCCACCTGAATGAGGCGGGTCAACAGCTCTGTGCCAATCCCTTGCCGTTGGTAGGGATCCGCCACCAGCATGGCAAACTCTGCTTCTTGGGGAAAGCCATGTTTTCTGGAGAGGCGGCTGATGCCGAGGATTAAGGACTTCGTCCCGCTGACGCGATTGGCCTCTGGCTCCTGTTTTTCTGCTACTAAGGCAATCTCGCGGTCGTAATCGTTAAAGCAAATGCGGGTAAGGCGCTCGTGGGCGATGCGGGCGCTGTATTTGATCGGGTGGAAGTAGCGCAGATAGACGCTGTAATCGGAGACGTGGCGGTGAAAATCGATCACCAAAGGCTCGTCTTCAGGGCGAATGGGGCGAATGGTGATGCCGTCCCGGAAGCTCCAGATGTACTGGGTGGGATAGGGGCGGATGGCCAAGGGCACCTGGGGATCCTGCTCGGTTCGCAAAATGACGCGGGCATCCAAAGCCAGCAGGCCCTCGCTGGAAGCCAGCAGCGGATTGATGTCGATCTCTTTAATCTCCCGCTGCTCGGCCACCAGTTGGCTAAAACGCACCAAGAGCTGTTCTAGGGCCTCCAGATCGACAGCTGGGCGTCCCCGCACCCCCCTGAGGGCCTTGTAGATGAGGGTGTTTTCCATCAGACGCCGGGCCAAGGTGGTGTTGAGGGGGGGAAGGCCAATGGAGCGATCTTGAAACACCTCCACCAGTTGTCCGCCACTGCCAAACAGCAACACCGGCCCAAACTGGGGATCCTGGCTGCTCCCCAGGATCAGCTCATAGCCATCCGTGTCCACCATCGGCTGCACCGTGACCCCCTGGAAGTGCTCCGGCCCCGCTTTCTCGCTGACGTTGCGGAGGATTTGCCCGAAGGCCCGGCGCACCGCCTCAGCATCGGGCAGGTTGAGCTGCACGCCGCCCACATCGGTTTTGTGGGTGAGGGTGTGGGAGTAGAGCTTCACCACCACCGGGTAGCCCATGGCCTCGGCAGCTTCCACTGCTGCTTCGGGGCTCTCGGCCACCCGCGTCGGCACCACGGGGATCCCGTAGGCGGCCAGGATTTCCTTAGATTCGACCTCCGTGAGAAGCGTGCGGCCTTCCCGCCTCGCCTGGGCAAGGGTTTGCTGCACTTTTTCCTGCTCCACTGGCCTGGTGGGAGCCAGGGTGGGGGTTTCGTAGAGGGCCTTGAGGTTGTCACTAAAGCGCCACAAATAGCCGAACACCCGCGCCGCTTGATCCGGGTAGCGATAGGTGGGGATCCCGGCTTGGTTGAGGATGTGCTCGCCCGCATCCACGCCAGCTCCCCCCATCCAACTGGCCAGGATAGGCTGCCGGGATCCACTGCGCCGCCAGGTCTCCACCACTTTCTCGGCAGTGGCCGTGGGATCCGTCATGGCTTGGGGGGTGAGGATGACCAGACAGCCCTGGCTGCCGGGATCTTGCAACACCACTTCCAAAACTTGGGCAAAGCGCTCCGGATCGGCATCCCCCAAAATGTCAATGGGATTGCCGTGGCTCCAGTGGGGGGGCAAGATCCGCTCAAGCTGCTCCAGGGTTTGGGGGGAGAGCTGGGCCAGGGATCCCCCGGCGCGAATGAGGGCATCGGTGGCCAGCACCCCTGGCCCGCCGGCATTGGTGAGGATGGTCAGGTGAGGGCCCTGAGGACGGGGCTGTTTGGCCAGCACCTCCGCCAGGTCGAAGAGATCTTCAATGTGATCCACCCGCAGCACGCCGCAACGGCGGAAGGCCGCATCCAACACTGCGTCGCTGCCGGTGAGGGAGCCCGTGTGGGAAGCGGCTGCTTGGGCTGCCGCCTGGGTGCGCCCCGCCTTGATGACAATGATGGGCTTGCTCAGGGCCACCTCTCGGGCCGCGGACAGAAAAGAGCGGGCATCCCCGATGGATTCCATGTACAAGACAATGCTGTGGGTATGGGGATCCTCGCCCAAGTAGTCGATTAAGTCTCCCCAGCCCACATCCAGCATCGATCCCAGAGAGATAAAGGCGCTGAAGCCCACATTTTCCTGCAGGCTCCAGTCCAGGATCGAGGTGCACAGGGCCCCACTTTGGCTGATGAAGCCCACATTGCCGGGCCGGGCCATCTGGGCAGCAAAGGTGGCGTTTAAGCCCGTGTGGGGGTTTTGGATCCCCAGGCAGTTGGGGCCAATCAAGCGCAGCTTCCTAAGGACTCCGTCCCGCTGACGCGATTGGATAGTCTGCTGAATTTGCTTCTCCAGCTCCCAGCCAGCAGGGCCCGTTTCCTTGAAGCCTGCTGAAAGAACAATGGCGCCCTTGACCCCGGCTTCTACGCACTCCTGCACCACCTTGGGCACCCCCGCTGCCGGAATGGCGATAATGGCCAGATCCACCGGCTCCGGCAGAGCGGACAGCCGCTCGTAGGCCCGGATCCCCAACACCTGGTGCCGCTTGGGATTGACCGGGTAAACCGTGCCGCCAAAGGGGTGGCTAATGAGGTTCCACAACACCGTCCGCCCCACGCTGCCCTCCCGCTCCGTGGCCCCCACCACCGCCACCGAACGGGGCAGAAAAATGGGATTCAGGGGATGGGATCGGGCCCTCCAGATATCCACACTGGGATCCAGTCGTTGCCACATACCCTACTCCTTAGGCCAACACTGGTTCCGGCTGGTGGTAGAGGGCAGAATCCACCCGGCAGCCCCGATAGGCCAAAACGTACAGCTCCTTCATGTCTTGAATGAGGGGATAGCGGGGGTTTGCGCCGGTGCATTGGTCGTCAAAGGCTTGCTCCGCCATCGCCTCCAGACGGTCGTAAAACTCCCGCTCTTTCTCGCCCAGGGCCTCGCGAATGGTGGCCGGGATCTCCAGTTTCCGCTTGAGCTCTTCGATGGCCTCAATCAGGCGCATGACCTTTTCATCGTCATCCGCCCCGCCCAACTGCAGGTAATCGGCAATTTCCGCGTAGCGGTGTTTGGCGTTGGGATAGCGGTATTGGGGAAAAATGGCCTGCTTAAAGGGGGCGTCGGTGGCGTTGTAGCGGATGACGTGGGTAATCATCAGGGCATTGGCCAGGCCGTGGGGCAGATGGAAGGTGGATCCCAGCTTGTGGGCCAGGGAGTGGCACACCCCCAAAAAGGCGTTGGCAAAGGCCATGCCGGCAATGGTGGCGGCGTAGTGAACTTTTTCTCGGGCTTCTGGATCTGCAGCACCTTTTTCATAGGCCCGCGGCAGGTAGGTCATGAGCAGCTTGATGGCTTGTAATGCCAGCCCATCGGTAAAGTCGCTGGCCATCACCGACACATAGGCTTCCAGAGCATGGGTGAGGGCATCGATGCCGCCGTAAGCTGTTAGCTTCTTGGGCATCTTTAAGGTGAGATCCGGATCCACAATGGCCATGGTGGGGGTGAGGGCGTAGTCCGCCAGGGGGTATTTGATCCCCACCCGGTCATCGGTCACTACGGCAAAGGGCGTCACCTCGGATCCCGTGCCGGAAGTGGTGGGGATGCAGATGAGCTGAGCTTTTTGCCCCAGTGGCGGCAGCTCGTAAACCCGCTTGCGGATGTCCATAAAGCGCATCGCCAAGCCTTCAAACTCCACCTGGGGCTGCTCGTACATCAGCCACATCACCTTGGCCGCATCCATCGGGGATCCCCCACCGACCGCAATAATCACATCCGGTTGAAACTGGCGCAACTGCTCCAGACCGCGATTGACGTTGCTGAGGGTGGGATCCGGCTCTACATCGTGGTACACATCCCAGCTCACGCGAATCTCATCCAAAACCTGGGTGATGGGATGCAATATGCCCAACTCAAAGAGCGGCTTATCGGTCACCAAAAAGGCGCGTTTTTTGCCGGCCAATTCCCGCAGAGCAATAGGCAGACATCCGGGCTTGAAGTAAACCTTGGGCGGGATCCGAAACCAGAGCATGTTTTCCCGACGTTGGGTTACCGTTTTAATGTTGAGCAGGTGGCGCGGCCCCACATTCTCGGAGATCGAATTGCCTCCCCAAGTGCCACAGCCCAAAGTCAGAGAGGGATCTAGCTTGAAGTTGTAGAGATCCCCAATGGCCCCTTGTGAAGAGGGAGTGTTGATCAAGACTCGACCGGTTTGCAGGGCATTTTCAAAGTAGGCAATATCGTCCCGATTGGCGGGATCTGTATACAAAACAGAGGTGTGTCCCCGCCCGCCGAAATTGACCAGTTGAACGGCCACTTCCACAGCAGCGTGAAAATCCTTGGCTCGGTAGAGGGCCAGAACAGGGGCCAATTTTTCGTAGGAGAAGGGCTCCTCCGGCCCCACCTTCTCCACTTCCCCAATCAGCAGTTTGGTGCCTTCGGGTACCTGGATACCGGCCAGGGCAGCGATGGTCTGCACCGACTGGCCCACAATGGCCGGATTGAGGCGACCGTCTTTGAGAAGGATGCGGCGCACGGCTTCGATTTGTTCCGGATCCAAAATGTAGGCCCCCCGATGGCCGAACTCGGCCTTGACCTGCTCGTAGATGGCATCCACCACCACCACTGCCTGTTCTGAGGCACAGATCATGCCGTTGTCGAAGGTCTTGCTCAACAAAATCGAGCTGACAGCCATGGGAATATCGGCACTGGCATCGATCACTGCCGGGGTATTGCCCGCTCCCACCCCCAAAGACGGGTGGCCCGAAGAGTAGGCCGCTTTAACCATGCCAGGCCCGCCGGTAGCCAAGATCAGCTTCACCTCAGGATGCTGCATCAAAGCCTGGGACAGCTCGATGGTGGGCTCGTCGATCCAGCCGATCAACCCCACAGGAGCGCCCGCTGCCTCGGCAGCTTCTCTGACCACTTTGGCCGCGGCAATGGTGCATTGTTTAGCCCGCGGGTGGGGAGAAAAGATAATGCCGTTGCGGGTTTTGAGGGTGATCAGAGCCTTGAAAATGGTCGTCGAGGTAGGGTTGGTTACCGGCACAATACCTGCCAAAAGCCCTACTGGTTCAGCAATGCGCTCGTAGCCAAAGCTCTCATCCCGCTCGATAACCCCGCAGGTTTTCTCGTGTTTGTATTTGTTGTAAATGTATTCCGAGGCAAAGTGATTTTTGATCACCTTGTCCTCCACAATACCCATGCCGGTTTCCTGTACCGCCAGCTTGGCCAGCGGGATCCGTTCGTTGTTGGCAGCCAGAGCGGCTCTGTGAAAAATCCGGTCTACCTGTTCTTGGGTGAAAGTTGCATATTCAGCTTGGGCAGCCTTCACCTGTTGGATCAGGGTTTCCAACTCGGCTAGATGGGTCACTGGCATCGGTGGATCCCTCCAAAACTCATCAAGACTTAGACGATAGGAACAATTGACAATCGGATAGTTGGAAATAGTCGAATAACCCGAATGGCAATCTAGGCGCCAACAGGAGCAGGAACTTGGATTTCGGTGGTCAGGGTGGGGGGATGGGTGAGCGTATTGTGAATGATGCAGGCATCAACTGCTTTTTCCAGCCCCTTTTGATGCCTTCCGTCCAGCGGGATCCCAGTTTTTACACGAATGTGAATGTTGTCTAGGCGAGCCGGATGCTCAACTTTCTCCGCCGTGACCACCACCTCTAGTCCACTGGGATCCAACTGCCGAGCTTCCAGATATTTGACGGCATAAAAACCAACACAGGCGCCCAGAGAAGCCAGAAACCATTCCGGCGGCGTCATTCCCTGATCTCGACCGTGATTGTCCAAAGGCTGGTCGCTGAGAATGCGGTGCCCTCGGCTTTCCGCTTGGAACTGAACACCATCGCGGTAGGTGACGCAAACTTCCATTGGGGATCCCTCCTCTTGGGGTATTCTTCAGTTCACATAGAGTCCGTAAAGTTAGCCTGGGGATCAACTTGGATTCCAGTCAGCTCAGGGCCAATCTGGAGACGGTGCAGAGATTAACTGTGAATCACTTCGGATCTAAGCGTGACCTGGCTATGCTGACCCAAGCCGCAACTGCAGAATTGTCAAATAGCCACCAGTCCTTGATCCCGAAAGATTTGTAAGGCGTGATTCACCTGTTCGGGTGTGGGTGGATCGACATCGGCAAGGGTGTAAGGCAATCCCAATTGCTGCCATTTGTATTCCCCCATCTTGTGAAAGGGCAAAACTTCCACTCGCTCCACGTTGGATAAGGTGGCCACAAACTCGGCCAGACCCTTAATGTTTTCCTCGGGATCCGTCAAGCCGGGAACCAGCACAAAACGAATCCAGGTAGGCTTGTGGATCTGGTCTAAATAGCGGGCCAGATTAAGAGTGGGTTCTAGCGAAACGCCGGTAACCTTTCGATACAGCTCCGGCAGATAAGACTTGATATCCAGCAACACCAAATCTGTATGCTCCAACACAGGCTTGGCTGCTTCCAGTTGCCCATAGCCAGAAGTATCCAAAGCCGTGTGCAAGCCCAACTCATGACAGCGACGGAAGATCTCAGCTACAAAGGTGGGTTGCAGCAAAGGCTCTCCCCCGGTAGCCGTAACTCCCCCCCCTCGCAAGTAATTCTTGTAACGTTGGATCTCGGCAATTAAAGACTCAACCGTAACAAGCTGTCCCGCCTCCGGATCCCGACAGTCAGGGTTGTGGCAATACAAACAGCGAAGTGGACAACCCTGTGTAAAAATTACGAAGCGGATTCCTGGCCCATCGACGGTGCCACAGGTTTCCACCGAGTGAATGCGCCCAGCAATTGGTGTCAGGGGGTTCATAACGGTATCCATACTTTTATCCTGGATGACTTTTGCAAAATATCAATCAATCTTGAGGTTTTCTTCCAGATTGCTAACTCAGGTTAAATAGAACACAGTTTCCATTTCTCTTTGGATTAGGTTGGAACTAGATTTTTTTAGATCCCTAGGGTCTTTTAGCTAGACCGCTGCTATCCTGGCTGGAAGGGAGAAAGGGGGATAAAAAGCCGAAAGGGCAGCTTGGGGATCCCACCCAGCTCAGACCGATGGGTCGTGTGGGCTAGGCACGGAGGTATCCACCGTGATGCCGTGCAGGCGGTGGGCCTTGGGATCGAAATCCTTCGGGAAATGGGTATAGGCATCGAAATCTGCGTGATCCAACAAGGCTCCTTCTAAGAGCGCCCCTCGGAAATTGCTGCCAAAGAGGAGACATCCCCGCAAATCGGCTCCCGATAGGTTAGCTCCGCTGAAGTCGGCAAAACTGAGATCGCACCCCCGCAAATTAGCCCCCGCCAAGTTGGCCCCACTGAAATCGGCATAGCTGAGATCGGCACCGGCCAAATGGATCCCCTGCAGCTCAGCCCCCTGCAAATCGATCTCCCGAAAATCGCGCCGTCCTGAGGCATACTGGCTGACCAGATCCGCAGCGCTACAAACAGTCATGATCATCGGGCCTCCTCGGTTATCGATGGGGGATCCCTTCCATCGACCCCGGTATGGGCGGACTTCAGGGATCCCCAGGCTGGTCTTTTAGCAGTGTTGATGGAACGTGCGGTTAATGACATCCAGTTGCTGCTCGCGGGTGAGCTTGATGAAGTTCACCGCATAGCCGGAAACCCGGATGGTGAGCTGTGGGTAGAGCTCCGGGTGCTCCATGGCATGCAGCAGGGTCTCGCGGTTGAGAACATTGACGTTGAGGTGGAAACCGCCATCCCGCATGTAGCCATCCAGCAGCCCCACTAGATTGGCAACCCGCTCCTCCGCTGTGCGACCTAGGGCCGCCGGCACAATCGAGAAGGTGTTGGAGATCCCATCCAGAGCGTCGTCGTAGGGCAGCTTGGCCACCGAAGCCAGCGACGCCACCGCCCCCTTGGTGTCCCGGCCGTGCATGGGGTTGGCCCCTGGGGCAAAGGGCTCGCCCGCTCGCCGCCCATCGGGAGTATTGCCGGTTTTCTTGCCGTAGACCACGTTGGAGGTGATGGTGAGGATGGACTGGGTGGGGATGGCATTGCGGTAGGTCTTGTGCTTGCGCAGCTCGGCCATGAAGGTCTGCACCAGTTGCACCGCAATGGAGTCAACTCGGTCGTCGTTGTTGCCGTATTTGGGGAAGTCGCCCTCCACCGCGTAATCCACCACTAGGCCCCGCTCATCCCGGATGGCCCGTACCCGCGCGTATTTGATGGCGGATAGGGAGTCGGCTGTTACCGACAGGCCGGCCAACCCAAAGGCCATGGTGCGCAGCACGTCCCGGTCGTGCAGGGCCATCTCCAGGCGCTCGTAGCAGTACTTGTCGTGCATGTAGTGGATGATGTTCATGGTGTTGACGTAGGTTTTGGCCAGCCAGGCCATCATCTGCGCCATGCGCGGCCACACCTCGTCGTAGTCCAGGACATCGGCGGTGATGGGGGCGAAAGCAGGAGCCACCTGCTCGCCGGAGATCTCATCCCGACCGCCGTTGATGGCATAGAGCAGGCACTTGGCCAAGTTCACCCGCGCCCCAAAGAACTGCATTTGCTTGCCGATGCGCATGGCCGACACACAGCAGGCGATGCCGTAGTCATCCCCCCAGTAGGGGCGCATCAAGTCGTCGTTTTCGTACTGGATGGAGCTGGTTTCAATGGAGACCTTGGCGCAGTAGCGCTTGAAGGCTTCCGGCAGCCGCTCCGACCAGAGCACGGTCAAGTTGGGCTCGGGCGCTGGGCCAAGGTTGTAGAGGGTATGCAGCATGCGGAAGCTGGTTTTGGTAACCAAAGGCCGCCCATCCAGGCCCATGCCGCCGATGCACTCGGTAACCCAGGTGGGATCCCCGCTGAATAGCTCGTTGTACTCGGGCGTGCGCAAAAACCTGACCATGCGCAGCTTCATAACAAAGTGGTCAATGAGCTCCTGGGCCTCTTCCTCGGTGAGGATCCCGGCCTGCAGATCCCGCTCGATGTAGATGTCCAGGAAGGTGGACACCCGCCCCAAGGACATGGCCGCCCCGTTTTGCTCCTTGACGGCTGCCAGGTAGGCCAGGTACAGCCATTGGATGGCTTCGCGGGCGTTGGCTGCCGGACGGCCCAGGTCAAACCCGTAGCGGGATCCCATCTCTTTCAGCTCTTGTAGGGCCTTAATCTGCTCGGAGAGCTCCTCCCGCAGGCGGATGGTCTCTTCGTCCATCGTGTCCAGGTCTAGACTGGCTTTTTGGGCCTGCTTGTCTTCGATGAGCCGATCCACCCCGTAGAGGGCCACCCGCCGGTAGTCCCCAATGATGCGACCCCGACCGTAGGCATCGGGCAGGCCGGTGATGATCCCGGAGCGGCGGCAGCGGCGCATCTCTTCGGTATAGGCGTCAAAAACGCCGTCGTTGTGGGTTTTGCGGTACTGGGTAAAAATTTCCTTGGTGCGGGGATCCAGCTCGTAGCCATAGGCTTTGAGGGAAGACTCCACCACGCGGATGCCGCCAAAGGGCATGATGGCCCGCTTCAGAGGTTTGTCCGTCTGCAGCCCCACAATCTGTTCCAGCTCTGGGTCGATATAGCCAGGGGCGTGGCTGGTGATGGTAGAGGGAACAGCGGTATCGGCATCTAGGATCCCTCGCTCTCGCTCCAGAGCCATCAAATCCTTGACCTTGGCCCACAGCCGCTGGGTGCGCTCGGTGGCTGCAGCTAAGAAGGTTTCATCACCGGTGTAGGGGGTGTAATTGCGCTGAATAAAGTCTCTGACGTCGATGCAGCGCTGCCAGGCTCCCGTTGCAAAATCGCTCAAAACTTTTTGACCGGCTGCGTTGGATCCTGTCCTTGGTTCCGCCTTCAATTCTGTAGGTGATGCTACAGAACGCTGCACACTGGCAACCATAACAATCCTCCCGGCTATTACGCCTGATAATCTATCGACAGGGCGAGGCAGCACCCCGGCCTTTGCCCCACGTAGGCTCTAAAAGAGAGCTAAAGAACCAATAGATCTCTGCAAGGCTTATAGGGATCCTACGAAGGGCTTTTAGCAACTCTTCTGTTTCTTTTTTAGGCGTTCTAAATACACCTCGCCTGATTTAATTTTAGTCCCTTGCGCTCTGAGGATATTTTCGGTTGCGTGATTTTTTAATCTTATTTTCATCCTATTTTTTAATGCTGTTTTAATATCTTCTTAACGTTGTTTTACGCTTTTCCATCGGCAAATGGCGGGCCTATGCTGAGGTAGGACGGCCCAGGTCGTCTGTTGCCGTGAGAACGTCAGGATACTCGGCCTTTGCCTTAGCAGTGCCTTGCTCTATGAACCAGTCCAATCGAATCGTCCAAGGGATCCATCACCTGCACTTCTATCTTTGGGATCTGCCCCGTTGGCAGGAACACTTTTGTCAAGTTTGGGGCTTCCGAATGGAAGGACAGCTCGGCAGTACCCTCTGTCTGCGTCAGGGATCCCTGCGCTTGCGCCTATCTCAGCCGGCTCACGCCGGGGATGAGGTGGATCGCTATTTGCAGCAACATTCGCCTGGCGTGGTGGATGTGGCCTTAGCGGTGGTGGAGCAAGAGCTGTTGGGCTTGGCAGAGCTTCTGCAGAGGCGAGGAGCCCAAGTGGAGTGGATCCCGGCAGAAGAGGAAGGCGGCCCCACTCTGCGCCTGCGCACCCCCTATGGACTTCGGCATTCTTTGCTCCCCGGCTCAGGGATCCCCGATTCAGCCCCTGCTGAGGAGAACCTGTTTTCCCACTGGGATCACCTGGTATTGAACGTGGAGCAGGGATCCCTGCAGGCAGCGGCGGATTGGTATGAGCAGGTGCTGGGTTGGCGGTCTCTGTATCGCTATAGCATCCGCACCAACACCTCTGGCCTAGAAAGTGTGGTGGTGGGAGATCCTGAAGCCGGGATCCAGTTGGCCATCAACGAGCCCACCTGTGCCGCTTCCCAGATCCAGGAGTTTTTGGATGCCCATCATGGCCCTGGCCTGCAACATGCGGCGTTGCACAGCTCAGATGTCTTCGCCAGTGTGCGCCGGCTGCGACAGGGAGGCGTAAACTTTCTGCAGGTGCCACCGGAGTACTACACAAACCTGGCAAGGGAGCTGGCTTCTGGAGCAATACTCCGTTCTGGTGGGTTGCCCCCCGCCATCTCCTGGCACGACTTGGTGGAGCAGCAGCTCCTTTTGGATGCCACCTTGCCTGCTTCTGATTCCCCACACCCCCCCCTGTTGTTGCAAACCTTCACTCAGCCTCTGTTTGGTCGGCCCACGTTTTTTTTCGAGGTCATCCAACGATTGGGTGGAGCCACAGGCTTTGGCGAAGCCAACTTTCAAGCCCTGTTTGAAGCTCTAGAACGCCAACAGCGACAACGGCAGCAAGCCCTGGTCTGCTAACACCCTTGTTCTAGGGATCCAGTGGGAGCACCAGGGGAATGTCTCCAGTTAATCAACACGATTGATTGCCCCTGAGTTTCCAGCCGATATTCGGGTATGCGGAAGGCGTTGACATCCTCCCCGGCCTGAAGGCCGGAGATTCCTACCACGCTACGCATGGATGGCTCCTTGCGCAGTCGTCTCGGCGGGTTCCTGCTTCCGACCGCCCGTGCAGTTCGATCCACAGGCCATCCGGGCTGACACGGGTG